>JBEDKD010000491.1:0-19252 GCA_041172365.1 Cyanobacteriota bacterium
CTCATAATCTGTGCTGTCAAAACAGACACACGATTGTGCTTCGCACAGGCTTCGCGATCGCGTCCTTTGTGTTTGCATTTTATCAGGATCTTTGTCAGGTATATACGCTCCTTTGTTATCATAGTAGGGATACGGCAGTGCCGTATCCCTACTAATTCTTGGTTAAAAATCAAAGTAAATATAAGGTAATCCTCCTTGAGGTGCTAATAGCCAAACTGCATAGAAACAAAGGGGTATTAATACTAATTTAATCCCCCAATTTAAGTCTAATTTTAACCCTCGATTCAGCCCATAACTCAAAGTCATCAAGAGCGCGATCGCGATCAGACAGTCAGTAATTTGTCCTCGCGTCACTCCCAAAGATTCCAGATAAACCTTTTGGAGAAATTGGGCATCGGAGGGATAATTCCATAAATGTGAAATCAACCAACTAGAATCCTTAAAATTAGGAAGACGGAAAAAAATCCAAGTCCCCAAAACCATTGTTTGCGTCAAAAACCAACTAAAAAGGATACCCGGTATGGTTTTCCAGAGACTTTCTAAGGATAACTTCTGAGAAATTGCTTCCGTAATTCGATGAATAATTAACGCCAAACCATGTAACATTCCCCAAACAATAAAACCCCAGGCTGCACCATGCCAAATTCCCGCGATCAACATGATAATAAATAAATTCAAACAAGTCCGTATCAAACCCACCCTGGAGCCCCCCAAAGGGAAATATAAATAATTGCGTAACCAGTCCCCCAATGTGATATGCCAACGTCGCCAAAAATCCGCGATACTTGTACTAAAATAGGGATAATCAAAATTTTGGGGTAACGTTAATCCCATTAAAACTGCACTACCGATCGCGATATCCACATAGCCACTAAAATCTAAATAAAGTTGTAAACTATATGCTAAAGTAGCTAACCATAAATCCTCACTCCCTGCCCGTTGTAAATTACTAAAACTCAAATCAACAAATCTGCCTAAATTATCGGCGATTAAGGCTTTTTTTACGGCTCCTATGGCAATTAACCATAATCCTTCTGTCAGTTTTTCAGGATGAGGAAATTGGATATTTTTAAATTGACTGATAAAATTATGATAGCGAGTAATTGGGCCAGAAATCAGTTTAGGAAAGAAGAATTTATAGGCAGTAAAATGAAGTGGGGACGGGCAAGCAGGAGCCCCGCGATAAATATCTATTAAATACGCGATACACTCAAAGCAAAAAAAACTTAATCCCAAAGGCGGAATGACATAACTTTGCACCCAACTGGCACTTGCTAAAAGTATCGGTAAATTGTATAAACTGCCGAGGGTATTCAATAAAAATGGTATATATTTGAAGCTAAACAGTAATAAAATATTAACGATAATACCAAACCAAAGTAAGATCAGACGGCGGGTATTCCAGTCATCATTCGCAATGCGCCAGTCTAGGGGTTCCCCAATGCCATTGGCGAGACAGTAGTTAAATAAAATGGTAATTAAAAGCAGTGGTATATATTGAATTTGCCAGGACGCGTAGAAAATTAAACTAGCAATTACTATGATAAATAATCGCCAATTTGTATTAGGTATTATCCAGTAAATACCGAGAAATACTATCAAAAATATCCCGTAAGTTAGAGAAAGAAAAGTCATTAGGGAATCGGGAATGGGTAATAGGTAATAAATGGTGATTGGGGATTGGTGATTGGGGATTGGTGATTGGGGATAGGCGATTGGTGATTGGGGATAGGGGATAGATAGAAGAAATTAGCAACGAAATTAGACCCCCATTTCCCTAGTCCCTAGTGCCCAGTCCCCATTACCCATTACCCATTACCCATTCCCTAATTAGATTGCAATTGAGAATTTAAGGCTTTAGTAATACGATCGCGAGTTTCCTCTAAATGAGTACGACTATAGGAGTCTAATTTTTTATCACCATCGCGAAGGGTTTGACTAATCGTCTCGCGTAATTCTTTGATTTTGGACCACGCGATCGCGTTGGCATCTTCAGGCGAATCGGTTTTTCTTAATACCATTTTGATTAAAAAAGAGAGGTATTCTTTCTGTAAAGAGCGTCGAAAATTAGAGATTTTAATCACCTTTTCTTTAGAGGTAAAAATTTCACTCCAAATCCCGTTTTGTAAACTATCAAATAATTCCGGCAGACTTAACACATTTTCAGGATTTGTCTTTAATGATCTATCCCGTAAACGGGTAAGACGCTCTGGAGATAACAATTCTAATAAAACAACACGCTGAAGCGAAGTAACGCGATCGCCGATGGGATAATCCAAAGGAGAAACTAATAAACGAGTCCCCCAATGTCGCCAACGAGCCGGAGCTAATTTATTCAATAATTCCGGGGAAAATTGAAACGCGTCTTCTGCAAAAACATACTTCTGTAATAAGGCTAACGCGTTTCGCTGTTGATTAAGAGAAATCGCTTCAAAAGGTAAACTTGAGTCATTTAATCCCTCATTAGAGCGGTTAAATGACTCACCACCAATATATAAAATAATAGGATTTAACTGGCGAAAATAGTAAAAATAAAGACTGTCAAACATCTCTCGCATATTGGGAGATTCGACATGAGAAGAAGGGGAAAAATTTTCCAGTTTTTTCCATAAAATTCGGGTATTATCTAATTGGAATTGGGAAAATTGTAACATATTATTACTCAGATCAAAGGTATTAATTGCCGGATCAAGTCCCGCGTAGGCATCTTCATCGGTTCCGAATGATAATTCCGGTTGTGATGCCAGAGACGCGATTCGCGAAGCGATGCCTACGGGAATCGCGTCTAACATGGTTTTTTCTGATAGGGATACGGCAGTGCCGTGCCCGTACCCCTCAAAAGGTTGATAACCATACGCGATCGCCCATTCATCGTAAGGACCTAAAATAACAGGATAATAATCCCCCTGTGTAGTCCCCAAAGGAGCTAAATTAATCGCGACATAATCCATCACCGAAGCCACTAAACCCTTAGTATGGGTAATATTAGTATTATTTAACTCCTCCGGTTTCAGAAAGGTACTACCATGAAAATTATGTCTTAATCCTAAATTATGACCGATTTCATGGGCTGTGACATAACGAATATATTGATGTATAAATTCCTTCATGTCTCTCCCCTGTTGAGGGTTTACAGAAAGCGTAGATAAAGCCATTCTCCCAATGTCAAATTGTTGTTCGCTTTCTAACCCAAAACAAAAATCAGAATCATTGATAACCTCTAGCCCATACTTGGCGTGATCAGCCCGTTGATATTTTTCTGTGAGTCTTGGCAATTTTGAATTCATTTTTGACGGAGTACCCTGTGCCTGATTTGCCAATAAATTGTTCTCTAATTTCAAAGGATAACAAGGATTATTTTTGAGGTAATCACTCCGGGTAACAAGATTAGAAAAAGCCCCATCCTTGGCGAGCAAATTTTGATATGTATTCTGGGCATCTCGAATGAGATTAGCATTAATAATAATATCAGCATCCAAAATTTCTCCCGTCATTGGATCGACATGGGATGGGCCAATTGCCGCAAAGAATGATCGATAAAAATTAGACCAGCGAATCACGTTATAGCGCATATCTTCTGGGTCAAAATCTGCCTTATCTGGCATTTGTTTGACTTGAATTGCCTCTAAAAAACCGGCTTTTTCAAAGGCTTTATTCCATAATAAAACCCCCTCTTTTATGGCTTCTCGATATTCTAAAGGAACTGTATTTTCGATCCAAAAAACGATAGGTTTTACCGGAGGAGAAAGGGGAGCAGAAGGAATTTGTTTTTCTAAGTGCCAGCGATTAATATAACGTACAAAAGGATCGCTTCTATTTTGTTCAGAAAGATTTTTATACGCGGTTAGGAAATAACCTACCCGCGGATCAGCCAAACGTGGATGATAACCATTATTAACGGGCAAGGGGAAAATACTATAATGAATGCCTAGATTAAATGAACGACTATCGGGAACACTAGGTAAATCAACAAAGCGACTTTCGGCATCTCCTGAAAATCCATAATTTGCTTCTATTTCTAAGTTTTTAGGAAAATTTTTGACTTCTTTAAAATAGGACTTATCTCCATCTAATGTGTAATTTGCTCCTAATAGTAAATTTAACAAGGGTGTCACACCCCCGATATCCCTGCGATCATTAATAAAAATATTACTTAAGTCAATTAACAAAGCCTTTGTTTGAGGGTGAATACTGAGAATGGGTACAGAATATAGAATAGAGTTACTAAAAGATTTTTCTACTGATGTCCCTTGAGGATCGCCCGTTTGGGTCCGAAAGTTAATATTAGGGATGACAAATTCTACTTTATTTTCTTGACGACGAAATTGAAATAAAATATCTGCTAAAGGCATTCCACGATAAAATAAAATCTCTCCGATTCCCGAGGATAAATTGAGAAAACAAAGAAAATTTTTATTAAGTTGTTCTGGCTTTATTTCTAAATAAAGTTTTTGGGTTTCTTTGGGACGATATAATGTAAATAATCCCTCGATTTTTTGTGTTCCTTCAATAACTTTATCAAAGGTTTGGGTTGTTGTTTGTGTTGGGTTTATCACGATATTTGCACCTAATTGAAACAACAAATTAGGCTCTTGTGCGACTCCCTTTGATGTGAAAAAAATACCTACCATAACTGCCAACATTAAGAAGCAATAAAGGTAGGGACTCTTTCGCCCATATCTGTGCCAAAAATCAGAAATTTTGGTTTTGGCTAGGTATTGTATTCTTGACCAAATTTTCTTCATGGTTGTACTCATTTGACTGTGGTGAATAGGGAAACAGATTTAATGGACTTTTGGCCAAGGAATTGAGGAGTCTTGAGCTAAATTCTCCACGATCGCGCTCCCCCCAAAACGATTAAGATGACTAGGATCTGAGAAATATTCTAACTTGTCGGGCCATAATTGAGAGAAATCACGGAAAATCAATCCTGTTTGTTTTCCCAATTCCAGCATACTTTGGCGGAATTGTTTTTCATAATTCCGGCGTGGAGTATCTAAATAATCATCCGTTAAAGGCATATTAATAAAAACCACTTTGATTTTATTCTCTTTGGCATAATTCACCATTTTTATTGACGACAAATATTGCACTCCCGAAAGTTGAAAGTTTTGATAATCACTATCATAATCACCGGGGACTCTCGGATGTGCCTGATAATAACTTTCTAGGTTAAAGCGAATATTTAATGGCAAATATCCATTATTTTGAAAGGCTGAATTTTCGGTGATATCATCATCTTCTTTCCCCGGTGTTTTGGAGGATGTGGGAATCGCTTGTCCTTGGGCAGGTGCAATTAATGTATTAGGTGAATTAACAAAAGATAATAACAATCCCTTCACCCGATCGCGTTCTTGATGTGTTACGGAAACAGTTTCTAATTGTTTTTCCAATGATTTTCTCAGATTCGGCTCAGTTTGTTTGACTTGTTGAATTAATAGACTAACAGAATTCCAAGGATTAAGAGATTCTTTCTTCTTCTGAGAATTATCAAAGGGTTTACTCCGCACTTGAAAGGAAGTTTGACCTAATTTTTGATACCCCTCCGAGGACTGTATCGCGTTAAAAGTAACATCAACTCGACCACTATTAAGGGCCCTTACTCCATCAGCCCAAAGAATCAATTCCGGCAACTGCTCAGGGGATAAAATGCGACGAATTAAGACATCAACAGTTTGAGCCGTCGCACCATTAATACCAAAATTATAAATTTTTAAACCCGGATAACCCTTACGGGCTAAAGCTTGCTCCAGAGCCGTCGGATCAATACCACGCAGTGCTCTCGAACTCCCAACAATAAGAATATGGGGAGGACGTTTAATCCTTTGTAAATAGCGTTGATAACGGGCTAATTGTTCATCTAATTGTTGACTACGAAAAGATGGATAAGAAATCGCGGAAACCGTGGGACAATTTTCTTCCTTAAACAAACGATTCGCTCCCTGACAATTTCCCAAACGCGTCTGAGGAGCAGATTTAGTAAACTGTGCATCATTAAATACGACATCGGAATCTTTCTGGGTATCGTGTTTTAACTTAATTTGAGAGAGACTCCCTTCCATCATATCCCCAGCAATAGGTTGTAACGCCACCCCAGAATTTTTCTCCTGTGATTCCCCTGTCACTGTGGTAGGAAGAGACGCGATTTCCTGTTTGGAGACAGAGGTAGACAAAATCATACGCTCTGCCTGTGCATCAAGAAACCCAGTTAAAACACAACCCACTGTCACCCCAACCAAGGCAATACCCACCCGTTGATAGATGGAACTATTTTCGGAATCGCGATTGGGGGTTTGTGGGGTAAATAACCGTGATACGACAAGGGTTATTTGCAGAGTTTTTACCAAACTCTCTGAGACATTTTCCCCCGATGGACGATAGACAAATTTACGCGGTTTATAACGGAATTTCTTTTTCTTGACTTTTACCCTTAACTCATCCTTTTGAGTCGTTTCCCACGTTTGGGGAATAGTAATTTCCGGCTCTTGGGGGATAGTAATTTCCCGCTCTTGAGGGATAGTAGTTTCCCGCGTTTGGGGAATAGTAATTTCCGGCTCTTGGGGAATAGCAATTTCCCGCTCTTGAGGGATAGTAATTTCCCGCTCTTGAGGGATAGTAATTTCCCGCTCTTGGGGAATAGTAATTTCCCGCTCTTGAGGGATAGTAATTTCCCGCGCTTGAGGGATAGTAATTTCCCGCTCTTGAGGGATAGTAATTTCCCGCGCTTGGGGAATAACAAACGATCGCGCTTGGGGAATAGCAAACGATCGCGTTTTGGGGGGATGAGAAAAATCCTTTGGGGGTTCAGAAACAGAAGAAATATCAATATTCGGATGCCAGATTAAATTAAGAGTCGCCTCGGAAAAAGTCATATCCGTGACAGAGGGCTCAAAATCGGGACTCTTTTCTTCTGCTTTTTGACGTTTACGAGGAATAAAATCAATGCCATAACGCCAAAGGGGAACTTTTTGCCCCCCTCGACGGCCATAAATACGAATTCCCGCGATATTAGGAAGTTTTAACTCTTGTAAAAACTTCCCCAAAATCGGCCCCACCTTCACTTGAGAAGGACAAGTAAGGGCTTCGCTCATTATATGTAGTAGATCATCTTTGTATAAAAATTTAAGACGAATCCCCCCGGTTTTTAACTTATAATCCAGGTCAGGATTAACTAAACGATTGAGTAAAAAACTTAACGCGTCGCGATCGCCTTGGGCGGCCAAAGTCTTTGTCTTTGGTTGTAAATCAGGATGTTGAGACGCGGGCAATTGAATCCAATCAATCCAATGGGGAGATTCTTGGCCATTTTTAGGTGTACCTATTCCATAGACAGTCGCGGCTAAAATCCCTTGAGGTGCGAGGGAAATGAGGATAGGCTGTATCGCGTTAATAGTAGTTTCTTTCTCAGGTAAAAAAGCACCCCGTTGATGACAAAACAGATGAAGAGTCGTGTCATTAAGAGTCGCCCGTACTTCCACATCATCAGGTAAAACCCGTTGTAAGAGACATTGAATCGCGTCCTTATCTCCCCAACGTCCCCACTCCCTTAACATCCGCTCCGGCGAAGTCAAATCGACTCGTAAGAGCCAATCGGGTTTTCTTTCACCCCGTACCTGACTGATAATAATGGCATCACGGAAATCATCTAATTGTAAATCCCGTAGACGTTGGGCAATAGGCTCCGCGAGTAAAGAAGGATCGGGACTATAGGGTGATTCACACAATACCCATAGACGTTTTTCATCCGTTGTCGCTTCAGCATTACCAACATTTTTGGAGCGATCAAAAGGAGTCGTCGCGTGTTTATGCCCGCTTCTGACTTTAACTGAGACACCCAAAACGCCCAAAATATCACTCAGATAACTCGCGATCGCGTCGGGATCACCTTTTTGGGCGCGACGTTGATAAGAAACGGTTAAATTGACTGCCTCTGTCGTAATAGAGCCCGGATCGGGATGGGGGAAATGTTGGTTATTGTCTGTCTCCGTGACAGTCTCACTGACAAGAAGAGATGAAGGGGGTTTTGGTGTAGGGATATCTGAGACAAGAAATTCATTTTCCCGCGGGTAGGGAGACGACAGTGCCGTGTCCCCACTATTGTCCGTCATTTCCGTAAAAGAAGCATCGACAGGAAACGCGGTATGGTGGGAAGGGCTATGGGGGTCCAGTCGCACGGTCCAATTATTACGTTTGAGCCCCAAAATTCGACCACTAACAAACACCTGATAGACGCGAGGGTGTTCGGGGGGGAGTAAAGAATCTAAATTTTTTTGACTTAATGCCTCCGAAAGTTGCCGTATCGCGCTCTCTTGGGGGGGACAATTTTCCCCCTCACAGAGAATATGTAGGTGATTACCCCGCAACCGTACCTGTAGTTGCACCCCAGGAAGCGTCAACGCGTCCTCAACCCATTGGGTTATTTTATGGTTTTGGTTTGTTTTCTCCCGTGGCTTCAACATGGGGGCTTTTTTCTCGTCTCGATTTTAATAATTTATAACATCTCCATTGACTTTGGGTATCTCAATACCGTTAGGATACTTAGGATACACTAAAGGCAACCCACCACAAAGGAGCCTATTCTATATGGAATCTGTCCAACATGATGCACCCCAGACAGAGGTATTGAGTAATCATCCTAGTTTCAAACCACCTTTAGATGTGATCTTGGCTCTTGCCGCGATTCCCTTCTTATCGGGCTTGTTGGCGATTAAAGCGGGCGGAGAGTTTCTACAATCGGTAGGTAGTGATAGTGAAGAGATTTTTAGGGGCGAGCGCCTCCCTATTCTCCCTTTCCCCCATCAAGAGTCTCCCATCTCCCATCATTAATATCCTAAAATGTCTTCTATTTGACAGGCCGAGTGGCTATTTTTAGGGAAATTAGGATCTTATAGTCCCGCGAGCGTCCCAAAGACGTTCCTGTGGGTAGTTTACACCATACAATCAGTTTCAAGAATCTTGTTGATCAATGCAGACATGGTGCTGCAAACATCAACACGGCACGGCTCTGTCCCTACGGGGTTGGTGATAAACCCTTTAAAATCAAGATTGGGAGGGATTTATCGCCCCAATTTGATCCTTAAGAATCCCTGTGTCTAAAAACCAATGTCAATCAAATTCTTGCACGGAAAAACGAGATGATTTCAGTCCTCCAATCCTCCGAGATAGCTCTTACTACGGATCTTTCACCCAATTCACCCTTTATTACTTCCGATCTCTTCCTGCGTAATCGCCTCCAAATTATGGAAGACTTGTGGGAGTCGGTCCTCAAACAGGAGGGTGGACAAGAATTGGTCGATCTCCTTCAACAAATGCGATCGCACAATTCCCCAGAGGGACAGATCCCCCATTTTCTGGAGTCCGATGTTTTGCCAATTATTGAGAAACTCGATCTTAACGCGGCGATTCGTGCCGCGAAAGCTTTTGCTCTTTATTTCCAATTGATTAATATTGTCGAACAGCACTATGAGCAACGCAATCAACAAATTGCTTACGCGAATGGTATGGCAATCGAATCAGTAGTTACTCCCTCAAAGTCGGGGATTCCCTCACAACCGAAAAACCCCAAATTAACCGTTTCTACCCTCACCACCTTAGAAGAAGGAAATCTCCAGCAAGGCCGAGATTTCGGTACTTTTCACAATCTCTTTCCTAAGTTACGCCATCTCAATGTGCCGATCCCACAAATTCAACGCTTGATCGATAATCTCGATATTCAGATGGTATTTACGGCGCACCCCACGGAAATTGTCCGCCATACCATTCGCACCAAGCAACGTCGCATGGCGAAGATTTTGCAACAACTTGATGTGGTAGATGCGCGCTCGGAGTTTTTTTTACCCGGAAATGAGGATGAAACACCCGTTTTAACCGCGTCTTGGGAAGCTCAAGCCCTGAAAGAACAATTGATGGATGAAATCCGTCTCTGGTGGCGCACTGATGAATTACATCAGTTTAAACCCAGTGTTTTAGATGAAGTGGAATATGCGCTTCATTATTTCCAAGAGGTGATTTTTGATGTCATGCCTCAACTTTATCAACGGCTGAAACAAGCTTTACACGCGTCTTTTCCCTATCTGAATCCCCCCAGTTATAAATTTTGTAAATTTGGTTCCTGGGTAGGCTCCGATCGCGATGGCAATCCCTCTTGTACTCCCGAAGTGACTTGGCAAACCGCTTGTTATCAACGTCATTTAGTCTTGGAAAAATATATCACCGCGGTGAAGCGATTAAGTGAATTATTAAGCTTATCCCTACATTGGTGTGATGTTTTACCGGAATTATTGGATTCCCTCGATCGCGATAAGTTAGAATTACCAGAGGTTTACGACAAATACGCGATCCGCTATCGCCAAGAGCCTTATCGTCTCAAACTCTGTTATGTCCTCAAACGACTAGAAAATACACGCGATCGCAACTGGCGACTTTACAAAGGAGATGAATTACAACGAGAAAGAGAAGCCCTTTCCCGAAATACCGGGTATGTCGGAATGTATCACTCAGGAAGTGAATTTTTAGCAGAATTAAAGTTAATTCAACACAACTTAGTCGAAACAGGTTTAAGTTGTCGAGATTTAGAAAATCTCATCTGTCAAATAGAAATATTTGGCTTTAACTTAGCCCATTTAGATATTCGTCAAGAGTCAACAGTCCACTCAGACACGATTAATGAAATTTCCCAATATCTGCAACTGCTCGATCGACCTTACCATGAATTATCAGAAGCCGAACGCACGGAATGGTTAAGCAAAGAATTACAAACCCGTCGTCCCTTAATTCCCGCGGAGTTACCCTTTTCCGAAAAAGTCAGCGAGGCGATTAATACCTTCCGCATTGTCCGTCAAATGCAACAGGAGTTTGGTCCACAAATCTGCCAAACTTATATCATTAGTATGAGTCACGATGTCAGTGATTTGTTAGAAGTTTTATTACTAGCAAAAGAAGCCGGACTCTACGATCCCTCAACGGGCATTAGTACCATTCAAGTAGTCCCTCTCTTTGAAACAGTAGAAGACTTAAAACACGCCCCTGATGTTCTGACACATCTGTTTGAATTACCCTTTTATCGCAAAATGTTAGCGGGAGGAAATAACCCAGAAACCTCCTTATTAACGCTGAATTTGCAAGAGGTAATGTTAGGATATTCCGACAGTAATAAAGACTCAGGATTCCTCAGTAGTAACTGGGAAATTCATAAAGCACAAAAAGCCCTACAGAAAATCGCGGAACAATACCAAATTGATTTACGCATTTTTCACGGTCGAGGGGGTTCCGTGGGCCGTGGCGGAGGTCCGGCTTATAAAGCCATTTTAGCTCAACCCGGAAAGAGTATTAATGGACGGATTAAAATTACCGAACAAGGGGAAGTTTTAGCCTCAAAATATTCTTTACCCGAATTGGCTTTGTATAATTTAGAAACAGTAACAGCCGCGGTAATTCAAGCCAGTTTATTACATACTGGTTTTGATGGAATTGATCCTTGGAATGACATCATGGAAGAATTATCCGTGAAATCCCGTGAACATTATCGTCATCTCATTTACGAACAAGACGATCTGGTTGATTTCTTCCATCAAGTAACACCAATTCAAGAAATTAGTCAATTGCAAATTAGTTCCCGGCCAGCCCGTCGTAGTGGTGGTAAAAAAGATATTAGTACCCTACGGGCGATTCCTTGGGTATTTAGTTGGACTCAAAGCCGTTTTCTCTTACCTTCCTGGTATGGTGTTGGCGCAGCATTACAACAATTTGTCGAGGAAGAGCCGGAAGAACATCTCAAACTCTTACAATATTTCTATCAGAAATGGCCCTTTTTCCGCATGGTGATTTCTAAGGTAGAAATGACTTTATCGAAGGTAGATTTGCAAATTGCTAATCACTATGTCCATGAGTTATCAAATCCTCAAGATATAGAACGCTTTGAACTCTTGTTTGACCTAATTTCTCAGGAGTTTCATCTCACACGGGATTTGATCTTAAAGATTAGTCAACATCAACGTTTATTGGATGGAGATCCAGAGTTACAGCGTTCAGTATTATTGCGGAATAGTACCATTATTCCTCTGGGTTTGTTACAAGTCTCATTGTTAAAACGGTTACGTCAACATGGTAGTGCTTCAGTACCCGGAGTCATTCATTCCCGTTATAGTAAGGGTGAATTACTCCGCGGCGCGTTGTTAACTATTAATGGTATTGCCGCGGGAATGCGAAATACGGGCTAAAATTTTGCCTGAAATCTAATTAGGAATCCCGAAATTTCTGAATTAAATTTAATTTCATCTTCGGGATTTTGACGGAAGACAAACAAACCTAGTTTCTTGCCGAAACTAGGTTTGTTTTTATACAAAATATACAAAAAGCGAGAGTATTTCACATTATTAATGACCCCAAGCATTAATTTTATCGCTTCTTCTTCCTTCTTCCTTCTTCCTTCTTCCTTCTTCCTTCTTCCTTCTTCCTTCTTCCTTTGTGCCTTCTTCCGTACTGGCCGCAAAATTGATCACAGTTGTGAGTACGATCGCGGTTGTTCTCGGTTCTCTATATTTCTTCTGCATTATTTAGTGATAAAGGAAACAACGCGGGGTGTAAAAATCTGTTAGAATAAAAAATTATTGATAAAATTTCCCGGGTATAAAAATAAAGATTAAGATATGGAGAAAATTCTGATATTGGTCGATCATCTCCAACACCGTCAGTGGTTAGTAAAACACCTAGAACCCCATTATGAAGTGTTGGTAAGTACCCCTGATGACTTTGGGACACCCTCGGATCTTTGTATTCTTGATGAAGGCACCTTACCTCATATTGGTTCCCGTATCCACGAATACAAAAATCGACAGAAACCGATTTTTTTACCGTTTTTGTTAGTGATGTCTCCAAATTGGCTCGAACATAAAGATATTGCAGGGAGACATAATGTTGATGATGTGATTGTTACCCCTTTTGATCCATTGGAATTGGAGAAACGGGTGCAGTTACTTTTACAGACGCGTGGTTTGTCGAAGGAATTACAAGAATGTCGTCAACAATTAGAACAAGAAAAACGCGATCGCGTCTCCTACCAAAAAAAGTATGAACAAACTCAGGAAATTTTAGAGACAATTCTCCCAAATATAGTCGATGGTGTATTAAATAGTTATCAAGCACAAAGCCATCAAGTTGATCATCACGCGATGGCTTTGCAGGCCGCCCCTAGCGCGATCGTGAATATTTACGCGGAATTAGAACGAGAGAAATTAATAGCATCCTTAAGAAAAAGAGAAAACAATTTTGTCGAGGCTCAAAAATTAGCACATTTGGGGAGTTGGGAATTTGATGTCAGCACCAAAAAATTTACTTGGTCCGCGGAAATGTTTCGGATTTTTGGTCGAGATCCCCAAGAAAATGAGCCGACGTATGCCCAGTTATTAGAACAATGTCATCCCCTAGATCGAGAGAATTTTCACAAAACCTTTCAACAGGCAATGGAGGAAAGTAAATCTTATCAACAGGAATTTCGGATTTTACCTCGAAAGGATGGGGGTACAATACGAGATATTTTTGAGATTACTAAAGTCATTGTAAATGAAGAAGGAAAAATCGTCAGTCTCTTTGGGGCTACCCAAGATATTACAGAGCGAAAACTGATAGAACACAATTTAAGTGAGAGTAATTTACAATTACAAGCGGTGATTGAAAGTGTAGGAGAAGGAATTACTCTCAGCGATGCCACGGGACGATTTGAAATCTTCAATTACCGAATGCAAGAGATTACTGGATATAATAGAGAAGAAGCGAATGACAGCGGTGATTTTCTCAATTTGCTCTATCCAGAATGGCAACAGTATCAGGACGCGATGTTCCATTTAGAAGAAGTGAAATATAGAGGGGGAATTCGCAATTTAGAAACAGTTATTCAAACAAAATATCAAATCAAAAAAACTATTTTAGTGTCTTCGGCACTCTTACGATATCATCATCGAGATATGTTTTTGAGCGTTTATCGAGATATTAGTGAGCGCAAAGAATTTGAGAACTCATTGCGCCAAAATGAAGAACGATTTCGGGCAATTTTTGAGCAAGTCGCGGTAGGAATGTGTACTTATAGTTTAGAAGGTCGCTTCTTCCGTGTTAATCAAAAATTTTCTGAAATTCTTAATTATACACATGAGGAACTATTGCAACACAATTGGAGAGATATTACTCATCCTGATGATCTTGAAGATAGTTCAGCAAAAATACGATCGCTCCTTAATAATGAATGTTCAACTTGTACCTTAGAAAAACGCTACATCCGTAAAGATGGTGGAATAGTCTGGGGAAATTTAACCATATCTCTCGTGAAAAGTGCCACAGGAGAACAACAGTATTTTATCGTCGTTGTTGAGGATATTACAACCCGTAAAAAAACCGAAGCGGCTCTCCGTGAAAGTCAACAACAATTAGCCACCATTGCCGCGAATCTTCCGGGTGGTGTTTATCGTGTAATTTATCATAAAGATGGACATTTTTCACTGCCTTATATGAGTGCTGGCTATCAGGAAATTTTGGGAATTGCGCCTGAACAATTAAAGGAAAATCCCCTAAAATTATTTGAAGTAATTCACCCCGATGATCGGGAAACATTCAAACAATCAGTACGTAAAGGGATTAAAACTCTGGAATCTCGTTATATAGAATTTCGGATTATTTCCCCTGTGGGTGAAATCAAATGGATTCGCGATCAATCACGGTTTTCCGAAGCCGAAAATGGTGATATAATCGTCGATGGTGTAGATATTGATATTAGTGATGCTTATCGTCTCGTGTCCCTACGACAACAGGCAGAACAAGCATGGCATCAAAGTGAAGAAAGATTCCGTACTTTAGTAGAAACAACCAGTGATATTGTCTGGGAAATTGATGAAGAAGCGTTTTATACTTATGTCAGTCCCAGAGTGTTTGATCTTCTGGGATATACAGTCCCAGAAATTGTGGGAAAAAACTTCTTTGACTTCATGCCCCCACGAGAAGGACAAAGGATTGGTACTTTCTTAAGTCAAATGATAGGGAATCAACAATCCTTCACTTGTTTACAAAATCCATATATTGATAAAAGGGGTCATTTGGTGTTTGTAGAAACCAGTGCTACCCCGATTCTTGATTCCCAAGGAAATTTCTGTGGTTATCGAGGGATTACTCGTAATATTACGGAAAGACGAACGATGGAAGAAGCCTTAATAGAAAGTCAACAAAAATATCAAACATTGTTTCAAATTTTGCCGATCGCGATTACCATTACCGATGAAGTAGGACAATTAATAGAAGCCAATCCCGCGAGTCAGAAAATGTTAGGATTATCAATTTCTGACGAAATGAAAAAGCCACTCAATAGCCATGAATTACCAGCTTTTCGCCCCGATGGGAGTCCCATGCCTCTTTCGGAGTTTCCCAGTTATATCGCGTTACAAGAAAATCGTGTAGTGGAAAATTTGGAAACCGGAATTATTAAACCAGATAATCAAATACTATGGTTAAGCGTTACCGCGGCTCCCATTCCATTAGAAGGCTATGGTGTCGCGATCGCGTATATGGATATCACCGAAAGAAAACAGACACTAATAGCCCTGCAAAATAGTGAGCATTTCATTCAAAAAATTGCCGATACGACTCCCTATGTGTTATACATTTTTGATATAGGAGATGGACACATGATATATATTAATCGCCAAATTACAGAAATATTAGGTTACACCATCGGAGAGATTTTTCAACACGGAGAAAAGTGGCTATTTTCTCATATCCATCCCGAGGAAAAATATATTATAGAGAATATCGAAAGCCGTGTGCATAATCTTTCTGATCGAGAAGTGATTGAATCAGAATATAGACTACAAAATAAAAATGGTGAATGGCGTTGGTTAAATGCCAGAGAAGTTGTTTTTGCCAGAAATGCCGAAGGAGTACCTGTGCAAATTCTGGGGACACTTCAAGATATTACGGAACGGAAAAAAACCGAAGAATTGTTAACAATCGCGAATACTCGCCTGAAATATTTGATTACATCCAGTCCCGCGATTATTTATAGTTGTGAAACCGACGACTATTTGACGGCTACTTTTATTAGTGAAAATGTCAAATTAATTTTAGGATATGAGGTGGAAGAATTTCAGAAACAGCCTAATTTTTGGCAGAATTATATTCATCCAGAAGATCGGCAAAATTTCTTAGGACAAATCCAACTTTTATTTGAGCAAGGACAAGTGAGTTATGAATACCGTTTAATGTGTAAAGATGGGAGTTTTCGCTGGTTTTATGATCAAGCTTTATTAGTGAAAGATATGAGGGATCAACCATTTGAAATTGTGGGTTCATTGATTGATATTACTGAGCGAAAAAACGCGGAAGCTACGTTGCAAAAAGCGAAAGTCGCTGCGGAAGTCGCGAACCGAGCGAAAAGCGAATTTCTCGCGAATATGAGTCACGAGTTACGCACTCCTTTAAATGGAATATTAGGTTATGCTCAAATTCTGAAAAAAGATTCTTCTTTGAGTCAACAACATCAAGATAGTATCGCGGTAATGCACCAGTGTGGAGAACATTTATTAACCCTAATTAATGATATTTTAGACCTCTCCAAAATTGAAGCACAAAAAATGGAACTGGTGCCGAAAGAATTTCATTTCTCTAATTTTCTTCACAGTCTTGCCGATCTCTTTAGAATTAGGGCTGATCAAAAAGAAATTTGGTTTAATTATCAAGAAGATTCTTCTTTACCGAACGCGGTGAGAGCTGATGAAAGGAGATTGCGACAAGTTTTATTGAATTTATTGGGCAATGCTCTAAAATTTACGGAGATCGGTGGAGTAACATTTACAGTTGAAGTGATTAAGCCAGAAAGTTATTCCCAATTAGTATCCCCAACTTCCACTACTTTGGGGACTACGAAAATTCGTTTTCAAGTTGAAGATACGGGAATTGGTATTGATTCTAGTCAATTAGACGTGATCTTTTTACCATTTCGTCAAGTGAGCGATCACAATTATAGTGTCGGTGGTACTGGTTTAGGATTAGCAATTAGTCAGAAATTAGTACAACTAATGGGCAGTAAAATTTATGTCAAAAGTACCTTGGGTAAGGGCAGTATATTCTCCTTTGATTTAGAATTACCTGTGGTATCAGGATGGGTTGATGAGCAGCCCAAGATTTTGGGAAATATCATCGGGTTTAAGGGGGTAAAAAACAAAATTTTAGTCGTAGATGATAAAGAGATGAATCGCAGGATTTTTCGACAGTTATTAGCTCCCTTGGGTTTTGAAATTAGGGAAGCGATAAATGGTGAAGATTGTTTAGAAAAAGCCCAAATTTTTCAACCCGATGTTGTTTTCATGGATTTGGTAATGCCGATCATGGATGGCTTTGAGGCAGCTCGTAAATTGCGATTGATGCCCGAAATGAAAGAGGGGGTTATTATTGCTGTCTCCGCCAGTGTGTTTGAGAATACAAAACAACAAAGTTGGATGGCCGGATGTCAAGATTTTATACCAAAACCATTGCCAACTCAGCAAGTATTCGATAAGCTACAGGAATACTTAGGCTTAGAATGGATTTATGAAGAACCCAAATCAACACCGAAAATTCCTACTAACTTGGCCGCACCACCCCTACCTCTTCAATCGGACGCGATCGCGGCTCTTTGGGAATTGGTAAAGACTGGTGATATTATTAGTATTATTCAGTACACGGAAGACTTGGAAAAATTAGATCCACAATGGGTTCCCTTTGCCACTCATGTTCGCCAACTCGCGAAAAGCTTTCAGTTGAAACAATTGCGAGAATTTATGAAACAATGTATGAGTTAAGAAAAAATCCTTAGCAGTTAGCACCCTAGAGTAACTTCTCAGGAATAAACAATTAATAAAGTAGTCCAGGCATCTTGCCTGTTTTCGGACAGCTATAGGCGAAACTATCAACCAAATAGTCAAGTTATTTAATTCCCCGTCCTAAGTTAGTATGACAGAGAATCTCCTTTTTTGACTTTCCATAACCACAGTTCAATCCTCACATAATTAATAAATACTATGAATTTACAAGCTCTGAACAAAAGCACGATTTTAATCGTTGATGATACCCCTCATAATTTAGGGGTACTTTTTGAGTATTTAACCAGTTATGGCTTTAAAGTTTTTGTCGCGATCGATGGTGAAACTGCCCTCGAACAAGCTGCTTATACCAAGCCAGATATTATTCTCTTAGATGTAATGATGCCATCTATAGATGGCTTTGAAGTCTGTCAACGATTAAAAGCTAATCAGGAAACAGAAGATATTCCTGTAATTTTTATGACCGCGCTTTCTGATACAGTAGATAAAGTAAGAGGGTTTAATCTGGGCGCTGTCGATTACATTACAAAACCTTTACAACATGAAGAAGTATTAGGTAGAGTGAAAACTCATTTAACTTTGCGCTCTTTACAAAAAGAATTAACCGCAAAAAATGAAGAACTTTATCAAATTAATCAACATCTGCAAGAATTAGTAGAAGCCAAAACTAAACAGTTAATCGCGCAAGAAAAAAGTGTCATTATTGGTCGTCTAACTCAAGGGGTAATTCATAATATTAGAAATCCTTTGCAAGTGATTGTTTTATGCCTAGATTTGCTGGAAAATATGGCTTCTAAGGCATCTAATATTGCCATGTTAGAAACAGTAAAAAAAGTAGATATAGCCACGAATAAAATCAATAATATAGTTGATAAATTGATGCGAAGAAGTCTAATAAAAAGCATTGATCCAGTGGTAAATATCAACGATTTATTAAGCCAATCTATTGAGCTATTTCAGGAAAATCTTATTTTCAAAAATAAACTTGAGAAAAAGATTTTATTTGATGAAAGTATCCCGATTTTACAGATCAATTCTACCGAGATTTCTCAAGTTTTTGATAATTTAATTGATAACGCGATCGATGCAATGTGGAAAAAAGATGAACCTATATTAACCATAGTCACGCGGCAAGATAAGGATTATATTTATGTTGATTTTCAAGATAATGGTTGTGGGATTGAGCCAGAAGAAATCTCCAATATTTTTGAACCTTTTTACACAACAAAAGCAACTATTGGAGAGGAAAAAAGTTCCAAGGAACCAACGGGAACTGGTTTAGGTCTTTATACTTGTTTAGAAATTTTAAGGCCCTTTGGTGGCGAAATAAAAGTGACAAGTAAAGTGGGTGAGGGGAGTATTTTTACTGTTGTTTTACCAAAGGGTAATGGGTAATGGGTAATGGGGATTGGGGA
>JBEDKD010000492.1:0-5657 GCA_041172365.1 Cyanobacteriota bacterium
GGGTGTTAGGGGGGGTCAATTTCGGCCCTAATTGATCATAAATATCCAACATACCCGCGAGTTCTTCACCTATGGGGCGTTTAATGCGATGGGAGATCAAAAACGCGCCAATTTGGGCTGGAGTGGCTTCCCCTAAAAGCATCATACGAGTCGCGATCGCGCTTTCGTCACGAGTTAAACTTTCACCAGTATGAGTGCCACTACCAATTTTTTTAAGTAATTCACGAAATTCTAAACTCATAAAGCTTATAGATTATAGATTTTAGATTAGAGATTATACATGGAAAACCCTTGATACTACGACAATTGAGGAGGAATCAATTGACGAACTAACTCCCAAAAATGTTTAATCGGAGGAATCAACATTCGCTCTCTAGTGGTAACAAGAACCACTTGACGAGTCCAAGTAGGATCAGAAGAGGTATCTTGTAATCCATGATCAATGGAACGTACCGCGAGAGTAGAATCAGTACGAGCATCAATTAAAGCCGCGTGAGGTAGAAGAGCAATAAATTCCCCCTGACGCACTACCCCGCGAAACGCGTCCAAAGTATTTAATTCTAAAACAGAATGGAGCGTTGCTCCTAAACGAGAAAATTGTTCTTGGACTAAGCGCTGCATCCCATAACCATCCTTAAATACCACTTGAGGATAATGGGGTAATTCTGCAATGGGTATTTTCGGATATTTAGTGAGGGGATGATTATGAGCCATTAACACTTCAATCGCTTCATGGTAGAGCACTTCTACTAACATTTCCGGCGATTGGGTAAAAAAGCGATTATTCATGACGATCGCGATATCTACCAACCCATCTTTAAGCACTTTCAGGGCGCGATCGCTACCCAAAGCCGTTACCCGCAATTGCACATCAGGATAGTCACGACAAAAAGATTGTAAAACTGGAGGAAGATAAGCCGCGCACACAGAATGAATCGCCGCGACACATAACTCCGGTTGCTTACCCGCCAAGAGATCCGCAAATTCCAAACTAACAGTTTTCCAAGTCTGACAAATCTTGCGAGCATGGGGTAACAAACGCTCACCACCAACGGTTAATTTAGCCTTATGCTCCCGGTGAAATAAAGGCAAACCCAATTCTATTTCTAGTCCCTGCACCTGACGACTAATCGTAGATTGAGTCACATCACATTTGCGTGAAGCCTTCTGAAAACTTCCCGTTTCCGCGACCGCGATAAAAGCTTGAAGCTGCTCTAGGCGCATAGTGGTGTAAAATATAAGGCAAAACTAGACTCATTTCCTCTTTTTGATATTAACCAATAAAGGGGGGAATTTATGATAATGCAGTGGAAACCTTTCACACAATTTGTCAAAAATTGTGAGTGCAGAACAACTCAAGTGAAACCCCAAAAAACGCGATCGACTTTAAGCCCTTGTCTTTACCTCATAATATTTAACAATTAACAGACAATTGCGCTGATCAGGTAAGCGAGTATAACTAAGTTCATCCGCGATATCCCTCATTAATTTTAGGCCCCGTCCTCCCCCAGAGAAAGGATCGGTAGCTTCTTGGATGTCTCGTATTTTTTTTTCTAAATCAAAGGGGGGACCCTCATCCCAAACGCGGATCTCCAAATGTTCAGAAAACATTGTTACTTCCAGATCAACCGGAAAATCCGGCGCTTTATCTTTATGGGCATGACGCACAACATTGGTGAACCCTTCCGCCAAAGCTAAGGAACATCTTAGCCAGACACTACTGGGAATAAAGGACTCATGCAATTGAGAAAACCATAACAAAACCTGGTCCAATCCACTCAGACCGGCCGTAACTCGAAGCTGGGCTTTCTTGGGTATAGGCGACTTATCAGAACTTGGTAATTTAATCACATTGAGCCACTAAAGTTATAGTCGAAAAAATTTAAGGGCTTGGCTTTTGCCTATGCTCTATCAGTTTAGCACGTTCCGTTAAAGATCAAAATAGTGATCAAATATGTACTTAGACCCTGATATTGTTACACTATAGTCAATGGAGACCAAAAGTTGACGGGCAAGTTTGATACCCCCCAGACCCCAATTAAGACTTATAGTACCGAAGTACCCATGTTTCAAATTCTGGTTATTGATGATGATACGACTGTTCAACAGCTACTAAAAAGAACCCTAAAAAAACAGGGTTATGAAGTGACATTGGCCAGTGATGGAGAGGAAGGTGTTGCTTACGCGGAAAAAATACGACCCGCGTTGATTATCTGTGATTGGATTATGCCACGCCTGACAGGGATTGAGGTGTGTCGTCAAGTCAAAACCAATCCAGCATTGTCCACCACTTTTTTCATTTTGTTAACTTCTCTGGACTCGGTAGCCGATCGCGTTAAGGGATTAGACGCGGGCGCGGATGATTTTATCTCCAAACCCATTGAATTGACCGAGTTACAAGCGCGAGTACGCGCGGGACTGCGACAGCATCAACTGAGTCGAGATCTACAACAACAAAAACAACTCCTAGAGGCAGAATTGGCCGAAGCCGCCGAATATGTCAGATCGCTTCTGCCTGATCCGGTAACGACACCTGTTCCTATTGAGACCAAGTTCATTCCTTCTCGTCAGTTAGGAGGAGATTGCTTTGACTATTTTTGGTTGGACGAAGATACTTTAGCCATTTATTTATTAGATGTCGCGGGACATGGGTTACGCGCGGCCCTTCCCTCCGTCGCGGTTCTCAATTTACTTCGCGGAAAAACCATCCCCAATATTAAATATCATCAGCCCAGTGATGTCCTACGCGCCCTCAATACCACCTTCCAGATGACCTATCAAAATGATAAATACTTTACGATCTGGTATGGAGTTTATCACCCCTCTCGCCGTGAACTGGTTTATGCCAGTGCCGGACATCCTCCCGCGATCCTGGTTTCGGGAAAGGGGGATCAGGTAAAAACGCAACGACTGAAAACACCCGGAATGCCCATCGGGATGTTTCCAGAAGCCGAATATATGGATAAAACCAGTGAAGTAGAGTCCCTGAGTAGTCTTTATATTTTTAGTGATGGAGTTTATGAAATTCAAGAACCAGATGGTCAAATTTGGGGCTTAGATCCCTTCATCAATCTCCTTAGCACTTATAACGATAGTCAGACGGATGTCCTAGATCGTGTTTTGGACTATGTAATGATTTTGAACGCGAAAAATAATAAAACCGCGTTTGATGATGATTGGTCTTTAATCAAAGTGGACTTGGGTTGACCCAAATGAGCTTGCCCATTAGGGGGCTTTCTTTCCTGGGAGCCCAGCCCACCCTCCTTTAAGTAGTGCTTGACACAGTGACAACCACTGGGAAAGCTTGATCGAAAAAGCCTTCAACCCGGTTAACCTGGAAAAAATCAATGATTGTGACACACCCCCTTATATGACAAGCTGTTCAATGGCTTTTCCCCTTCTCAGAAGTCGCGGGCTGAATCTTAGTATTAAAGGCTTCACGCGTGGGAAAAATCTCGAATACACGATCCATGCTGGTTAACTCAAACAAGATTCTAATTTGTTCGTTTATGGTGCAGACTACCAGTTGGCTTCCCGCAGCCCGGACAGTTTTCAGTGCTAAGACTAAGGCACCTAAACCGGAACTATCCATAAACGTTACATCTTGAAAGTCGATTAATACGATATCTGCCCCAGCTTCCACCAGGTCGCTAATTTCTTGACGGAATTGACCCGCTTTGGTACCGTCTAAAATGCCAGAGGGTTGAATAATTTTTACAACAGGACTCATTTTTCTAGGTGTAATGTTCCGATTGACACTGCTGATAACGATTGGTTCGCATCCGGCAGTAGTAGCGTTTTTTGTTTAGTGCTGAAATTCACGAATAAACTAACTTTTTTTATTTGTCCCTGAATTTATTCCGTTGATTTTCCCAAGGTTGTTCCATCTTTCTCAATGGGAGATCCTGTCACAACCTCTGGTAAGGAAATTTTCACTAGACAAATGTTAATTTCTCGTGACCAGCAAAATTCTCCCCCATTCTATCACTAATCACAGCATTTAACTTAGGGGACTTACTTTGGCGCGATATAGTAGTTTGTCTTTTTGTTGATAACCGGTATAACGGACTCGCACGGGTTCTCCGGGTATCGGGTTTCCTTCCATCAGTTGATGGTATTGGGGATTATACGCGACGATGGTTCCTACGGGCGCGATCGGCTCTATATTCCATTTTTCCATCAGTTTTTCGATGGGTTTGACTAAGGGTAATATTTTTTGGGCTTCTAGTTGGGGGTTTTCTCCTACTCTGTAAACCACGGTTGGCCAGGAAAGCAGCCAAGATTCGATGGTTTCTAAGACTTGTTGTTGAAATTCCTGTTCTAGGTTTTCTCGTTGCTGTTCAATTTCTTTTTGTAAAAGTTGATATTCTCTCGCGATCATCGCGCTCTCTGAAGGTGTTTTCTGTGATTCGGTTATGCTACCGGGTGCAAAGGTATTGATTAATTCTGATAAAGAAATTTGCAAACTTTGACTAAGTTTGAGTAAAATATCTACGGGAGTTTGCCTGATTAATCCCCGTCTGATCCGAATTATTTGTAATTCGGGGATCTTCGCTTTTTTACTCAGTTCTTTTGTATTGGCAATACCCACGTTTTGCATCAGGGTTTCTAATTCAGCACGATAATCTGGGATGGGCATGGTAAGAATGGTTTCATCGGGGGAGGTACAAGGTTATTATCATAACATCAAACGCCCCCAACTTATCCTCCGGTGGAGCCTGATAAATGCGGTCTGATCATCAACTACCCAATTTTTCCCTAATTGCTTCGTTCATAAAGATGAAATTATACCCAGAAATTCGGGAGAAAACTATTTAATCTATGATAAAAAATGGCAAAAATTATAGACATAAATTCATATTTACAGCAGTTCCCGCTGTTATGAAACACGGTAGGGACACGGCATTGCCGTGTCCCTACGAGGATTGAACTATAAGTGGGTGTACCTCAATACCGCGGAAACCGCGGTATTGACGCAATAATCATGGAATAACAATTACTTTTCGGTAAAAAAAAGAGAATATTCCTCGACTATTCTCCCTTTTTACTTATTCCTCTTCAAGAGCAATTTAGCGATTACCGCCCGTGGGGTTATTTTTGTGTTGTCCTTGATTTTTATGATTTTGATAACGTTGTTTCATTAATTGATCTAACTGAGCGCGTTGTTGTGGAGTTAAGACCTCACGCATCGCCAACCGACTTTCAAATTGTAAAGTCTCTAACTGTTGCTTAATTGCCATCACTTGATTATGTTTGTCACGGATTTGATTCGGGTCGGCATTAGAGGCCATCAAGGTCCGTAATTCCTGTTGTGCTTGCTTAAAGGCTTCACGCTGATTCGTCAATTGGTTTTTAGATTGAGCACGAATCGACTCAATTTTCGCTTTTTGCTCTGGGGTCAAATTCAGTTGTTGAAATAAGTTATCTTTTCCGGCTTGAGGTTTTGCCCCTTGTTTTTGCGCGATCGCGTCAGAATATTGATGATGTGATTGTTTCGGATTAGGTGCAGCAAAAGCCGCGGTAGTTCCCAGAGATAACATGAGCAAACTTAACATAGAAACACGACGTAAAAACATGACTTTGACCTCGAAAAGATAAGGGTTAATATTTTTGAATCTGACCTTTAGACAGGACTTGTTACAATAAGGTTCAAATAA
>JBEDKD010000493.1:0-16480 GCA_041172365.1 Cyanobacteriota bacterium
ACCCGCCCCACTCACCTTAGTTGGGATGGGGCGGGTTTATATCAGTTGTCGGTGGGTATCAAAGATTTCGGTGAACCCGCCCCTACAGGGGAAATGTTGCAAAAAAACTGCCTAAATTTTATGTCAAATAATCGCAAAATTTGACTCTCCAAAACTACTCGCATTAACCCCCAACCGCGTCGCAAACACCTCTCCACTACTAGCAATTTTCATCAAGGTTGAATCAGAGCGCGCGACTATTTGCAACTGATTAAACATTAATCCTCCTCTCAACCCTAAGCTATCTTCGCCTACCTGAAAATCCTCAATCATATCTTTTCCCTGCCCTGCTTGTAAAATAAATAAATCTCGCCCATTCTGGTATCATCCCCCAAATCACCTGAGAGAAAATCATCCCCCTCGCCGCCTAACAAAATATCATTATCTATTCCGCCGTAAAGGGTATCCTTGCTATCCCCGCCAAACAAACTATCATGGCCAAGATTACTGTAAAGAATATCATCGCCACTATTTCCTACCAAGGTATCATAACTTTTGCCCCCATAAGCCGACCATTCAAGCTATCATTATTAATACTGCCAAAGAGAGTATCATTGTCATCACCGCCATCTAAAAAAGGAAACAACCCCCCGAATTTCGGAGGGCTGGGAGGAGCAAAGCCTCGGATATTAAAACTCGCGATGTTTTTTAATAACGGGATAGGGTGCGATCGCGCACAGCAATTTTTATTAATTGTCCATCGGGTGCGAATGTGGCTGAGGTTTGAATTTTCTCTGTAATTCCGGGTATCGCGATCGTGCCGACTAAAGTATGTTCAGATTGCCATTCACCGATATAATGAACTGAGGCTAATTTGGGTATAAATGAACTGCCAAACTGATAAATTATCCGTCGGATTCCCTTAGTAACAGTCCCTATTGGTAAATAATCAAACCATCGCGATCCGGTTTGACGGATCAGAGGCAGTCGCGGAATCGCGATCCAGAATAACGTGAGGGCTTCATCATTTCCTTCTAAACGATGAAATATTAATCCATCATCGTCACGAGTCCAATATAATTTCGCTTTTCCTGAGTCGAGATAAAATGAACCATCAATGGCCATTTTTACTGTGAGAATCAGTTCATTGATTACCTTATCTTTGTGTAAAACATTAAAGAAAAGTTGAGAATCTAAGGGAAAATTTAACGCGTGGGAAAGGGCACGATCGCGGGTGACGGGTTCCATAATTGCGTTTTCTTCGGGCGCATTTTCCGTGTGAAATTCACCATTAACTCGACAATTGCTAAAACTAAAGGGAACCGTTGCCGCACCTATTTCTGGGGTTAATTGCACTTGAATATGAATATGGGGTTGGGGAGAATAACCGGAATTGCCACAACGTCCGATTAAGGTTCCTCTTTCCACGCGATCGCCTTGTTTAACCGCAATACTATTTTCGGCAAAATGGGAGATTTCCACATAAAAACCCCTTTCATCATAAAGAATAACATAATTACCCCAATTATTATTTTGATCAACCTCCGCGATCGCGCCATCGGGTAAATCATTAATTACTCTAACAACCCAACCTCGAATCGGAGACAAAACTGGTTTTTGAAACGCGTAATAATCGGTTAAATGTACACCACTGCCGCGATAAGTTTGCCCTTTTTCATCACGAATGACAAAATCATAAGCATAGCGCCAAAGTCCTTGATGTGTCCATTTTCCATCACAACCTTGCCATACCGTCCATTTACCCGCAAAAGGTAGCGCGATCGTGCGTCCACTTCCTTGATAACGTAACCGAGAAGTTAACTCATAATCTAAAGTTTTTTCAGGAGAAGATTGAGGCGATCGCGCTAATAAACGATGTCCAACTAAGCCTAAAATATAAAGTAATAACAAAGTGACTAAATTATAAGGTAACGCGTGAACCGGAAGGGCAACAGAAGCCCAAAAAACACTGATCGCTTCACTTAATACCGCGGCCAAAGCCACCCCTAAACCCGCTAATAGATAACTTCTGGGAGAAGGTAATAAATAAAAACCACCGATCGCCAAGGCCACCAAAATAAAATTAAGAGCCGAAGGATCATAATAAACATAGAGAAAAGTACCCGTTAAAATCCCCCGTAAAGAAGTCCCTAAAGCATAACCCATAACGGCTAATAAAAACTGGATACGAGAGTTAAATAAGAGCAAAAGTGCGACTACCATTCCTACCCAAACATTAGGGAGAAAAAAAATCAATCCGAGAGTGCGTAAAAACCCTTCCAGATAGATAGGTAAACCAATAGAATAGGCGTGAGGGGGAAGAATCGCGGGTTGTAATCCGGCATAACGAAACGCGGCTAAATGGACAACCCAACTAACCACAATAAAGGGCAAACTTAAGACAGGTAAAAAGAAGAAAGTTCGCAAAAAATGAGATAAAGCCCAAGTTAAAACAAAAGCTAATATTCCCGCGACACCTGCTAGAAATAGAGACGCGATTCCGGGTTGGAATAAATAACCAACACTTAACCCTGCTAAGAGGGGATTAAAGAGAAACGCGCCTTGGAGAAGAGAAGTATGTTCTAATTGGGTTAAACGGGTAAAAAGCAGTGTGGCCAAAACCCCCATCAAACCCATAATTAACACGCCCGGTTGTAATAACATTGCTGTTAATAAAACTGCCCCGATCGCGACTCCCCGAAGAAATAAAATTTCGGCCGTTGCGCCACAGAGGGCTTTAATAAACCAAGGGAGTTTGAATTGTGTTTTGAGACTTTTCCTAGGGAGGGATTTTGCTGGAATGAAATTGAACTTGAGGCGACTGAGAAAAGAGCGATAACGTAAGCCTAACATATCTCTAATTTTCCTTTAGTAAAGGTTGGTTTACTGGGGTATAAAAAAACGGGTTTCTCGCAATTATTTCTGTAGGGAAACGGCACTGCCGTGTCCTAGATTTTTCCGTGAAAAACCTCGCAATTATTTCTGTAGGGAAACGGCACTGCCGTGTCCTAGATTTTTCTGCCGTGTCCGATATTTTTCCGTGAAAAACCCGGTTTCTTGAGTCTTGTAGAAAGGGTGGATTAGAAACCGGGTTTCTCGCAATTATTTCTGTAGGGAAACGGCAGTGCCGTTTCCCTACTGGCACAGTGAATTTCATCGAATTAAGTGAGAATTTGTCATAGGTGCGAGACGTGGGGGGAGATGTTCACGACGCTCTAAATCACTTAAATCTTCAGCCGATCGAATTAACTCAACATCCCCTGATTCTGTTACTAAAACCACATTAGGACGATATTCGATAAACTGCATCCATTGAGTATTATTATAAGCCCCAACGGTAGAGACAATTAATCGAGTACCTCTTGGTAAAGGGGGTAAAGAAATCCCCTCATCAATTGCATCAATATTCATGCACAAAGGACCGTAAATAATTGAAGGTTCACAGGCCCCCGGCACGGGACGATCAAGTGCTAAATCAAAGCGATACCAAAAACTTGTAAATAGTAGATTAACCCCGGCATCAACTACATAAGCACGAGTGCCATCAGGTAATCGTTTTGTACCACAAACCGTTGTAATTAAACTTCCGGCTTCATCAATCACAGCACGGCCTGATTCTATAATTAATTTGGGTTGATGTCCGGGTTTAAGATTATCCCAAAGGGCATCACAAATCGCGTCTGCATATTCATCAATAGGAGGAACAATTACCTCGGCAGAGTGATAAGTTCCCTTGAGACGACTACGGGAAGGAAAACCGCCACCGATGTCAATATATTCCATTCTCCAGCCAAATTGTTCTTCGATTTCATAGCCAAATTTTACCATTTTTTCCACTTGGCGACTATAAGCATTGGGTTCGAGAATATAGGTCCCAATATGGCTATGGAGTCCCTTAATTCGTAATTTTCCTCCCTTGGCAATTCGCACGATCGCGTCCATTGCTTGCCCTGATTCTAAATTGAATCCAAAACGGGACCAACGGGGTTGTATTCCTACATCTAAATTGAGGCGTAATCCCACGGAAATTGTCTCTTCTAAACGAGTCGCGATCGCCTCTAAATCTTCAATTTCATCGAGGTGATCAATGTTAATTGTCACACCATCACGCACCGCGGCTTCTAAAGTATCAAAAGGTTTATGGGGACCGTTGAGAATAATTTGATTACCAGGAATACCAAGGGCTTTTGCCTTATCATATTCCATTTTAGAAACTAATTCCGCCATCGCCCCTTCTTGATGCAAAATTGCACAAATGGACTTTAAATAATTGGTTTTATAAGACCAACCAAAAGTCACATCGGGATAACGAGTAGCAAAAGCATTTTTTAGGGTGCGGAATTGACGACGCAATCCTCGTTCATTATAGACAAATAAGGGTGAGCCAAATTGTTCCACTAAATCATCAACTTTCACACCCGCGATCGCGGTTTTTACCTGACGTTGAGGCGGTTTCGTACCAGCAAATTTATTCATTAAACCGCTATGTAATCTTTGAATGACGGGCTTTTCGTAATAGCTAACCATTATCTTTCTCCTACAGTTACTAAGGCTTGCAAGGGGGTTGTATCAGTTACCATTTCATAGGTATAACGCATCAGGAATTTACCAGCTTCATAGGGTTGTAAAGGGGGTAAAGGTAATCCTAATGCCGTTCTAATTAAGCGAGAAGGGAGATTAATTCCTACCGCGGTTGCGAAGTAAGTCCACGCGGGAAAACGGGGATTAATTTCGATTAGATAAATCGTGCCATCACGATCCGCGATACATTCGACTTCAAAGGGGCCACGCCAACAGGTATGTTGTAAAAAAATCTCCGTTGCTTTCACTAAACCCGGATGATGAATGGTGACACCACTCCAAATTTTACCGAGCTCCGTTACTGTCATTTTCTTAATAGCAACTAATCCCAGATGGCCGCCTTCACCATTACCAACGCCAACTAAATTGACTTCAATGCCGCTGACAACTTCCTGCAAAATAATGGGATAACCCCATTCCATTGCTAATTGATGAAAACGTTGTAACGCCTCGCGATCGCTTGAGATATGGTAGGCTTTGTAATAGGGACCTTTAATCATCGCGGGGAACCCTATTTTGGCCGTTGCTTCCTCTAATTCTTTAACGGAAGTAACTGTAATCGTCTTGGGAGTACGAATACCAATTTTTTCCGCGACTTCTGTCAGTTTGGCTTTATTGCGTAAGGCAAATTGCTTTTTGGTGGGTAAATAAGTTTTGATTCCTAGGGATTCAAGTTTTTCCGCACACTGGATATATAAGGGTAATTCCACATCGAAATTAGGAATGACACAATCTAATCCGAATTGTTCTTGGATTTGGCATAATCGATCCATCAAAACTTGGGGTTCTGAGGAAGGATAAGGCATCATATAACGGCGATCAAACAACCAATCCATATATAATCCGGGTTCCATTGCATCGTAGGCTAAACCGATGATTTGTGTGGGTAATTCTTCATCTTCTCGTAAGCTACGAGCGACTCCAGTACCCGGCCCTGGATTGTCAATGGCATTAATTCCCGTAACCGCGATCGTGTTCTTTTTCATTAATGTTCTCCCGTTAAGCCCAGACTTTTCAATTGTTGGAAAAAATCAGAGATATCTCGTTCCGCGGTACTTTGCGCGATCCCAAATTCATCAGAGAGAAATTGAGAAATTTGTTGATAATTTTCATCTTTTTGGATTCGTTTTAATACCAGACGAGCACAAGGATTTAAAGTGTAACTTTCTCCGGTAGAGGGATTAAAAACAAATCCTTCTTCTGTAACATTGAGAGATTGTAATGGTGACATTTTGTTCTCCGGTTTAGGGGTAGCAAGCTGTTCTTATTTACTATTAACACTGAGCAAAATTACAATGACAACGATCATTCGATTACACTTTTGTAATTTTTGAGGGGAACTATTGAGGCGGATAACCGTCAGAGGCTTAATATGACTCTGCACTCCGAGCAAAAAAAGCGGTTTTTTTAACCGAAATTGAGAGTTTCAAGGAAGTATTTTGGTAAAAAAACCCGGTTTCTGCGTACTTTATATATAGGAAAATAATTAAGGGATGATCTGTAGGGGCAATCCCCCCGTGGTTGCCCTCCTGTGCCTGAAGGGGTTGGGGGGTAGGCACGGGGGCGCTACCCCTACCACCGGATCATCCCACCAATGGGTAACACCGAGTATTGTTGTGGAGAAAGTGCGATCAAATGAAGAAAAATATTGTGGCTTTATTTGCCGGATGTGGCGGCCTCGACTTAGGATTTCGCCAAGCTGGTTTTAATGTATTCTGGGCAAATGAGTACGATAAAGATATCTGGAATACCTATCAAAATAATCATCCTCAGACATACCTCGATCGCGCTGATTTGCGTCTCATTCCTTCGGAGGAAATCCCTGATTGTATGGGCATTATTGGAGGGCCACCTTGTCAAAGTTGGAGTGAAGGAGGTGCTCAAAGGGGTATTAATGATGATCGCGGTAAGTTATTCTTAGAATATGTTCGCATTCTCAAGGATAAACAACCTTTATTTTTTCTCGCGGAAAATGTCTCAGGAATGCTACACCAAAAACATAAAACGGCTTTAATGAACATTTTGGCCGCGTTTGAAGAAGCTGGCTATAGAATATCTTTTCAATTAGTCAATGCTTCGGATTATAATGTACCCCAAGACAGAAAGCGAGTAATATTTATTGGTTATCATATCAATTTAAAGAAACAGTTTAATTTTGATAACTTGGAAAAATGCCCGGATCGTCCCACTTTAAAAGACGCGATCGGGGATTTACAAACATCGGCAATGGCGGCTTTACCTCCTAACAAAACCAATGGAGATTTATGCAAAATCCCCAACCATGAATATATGATTGGGGGGTTTTCTAGTATATATATGTCGCGTAATCGAGTTCGGGCTTGGGATGAATCTTCCTTTACCATTCAAGCGGGTGGCCGTCATGCTCCCATTCATCCTCAAGCTAATAAAATGATTCAGATTGGCAAAGATAACTGGATATTTGATCCTGATTCTCTTCAACCTTATCGAAGATTATCTATAAGAGAATGTGCAAGGATTCAAACATTTCCTGATGATTTTATTTTTGAGTACAAAAACTTAGCCGCGGGCTATAAAATGATCGGTAATGCTGTATCTGTTAACTTGAGTTATGCCTTAGCCAAGGCGATTGCCAAAGACATTTTCAAGGAAATTCCCCAAGAGAGAAACGAAAATCACCATAAATCTCAACTTTGTCAACTTTAAGGGAAAAAAAAGTAGTGCGCGCATCTTGCGTGCATACCCACGTCTGCATCTTGCGTGCATACCCACGTCCGCATTTTGGGTGTCTGCCCCCCAGACACGGCAGGGCTGTTTCATTCTCGGAAAAATTGCAAAAAATCAAGATTTTGTAGGGGCGGGTTCACCCAAATTTCTCCTACCAACAAATAACCTTAATAAACCCGCCCCCACTGAGGGAAGAAGCCTGAGAGCGGTAATTTTTGTAGGCGGTTCATCCAAATTTCTCCTACCAACAAATAACCTTAATAAACCCGCCCCCACTGAGGAAAGAAGCCTGAAATTTGTAAATTTTATGGGCGGGTTTACCCAAATTTTTCCTACCAACAAATAACCTTAATAAACCCGCCCTCACTGAGGGAAGAAGCCTGAGAGCGGTAATTTTTGTAGGGCGGGTTCACCCAAATTTCTCCTACCAACAAATAACCTTAATAAACTCGCCCCTACTGAGGGAAAAAGCCTGAGAGCGGTAATTTTTGTAGGGCTGGTTTACCCAAATTTCTCCTACCAACAAATAACCTTAATAAACCCGCCCCCACTGAGGAAAAAAGCCTGAAAGCGGTAAATTTCGTAGGGCGGGTTAATCCAAATTTCTCCTACCAACAAATAACCTTAATAAACCGCCCCCCACTGAGGGAAGAAGCCTGAAAGCGGTAAATTTTGTAGGGCGGGTTCACCCAAATTTCTCCTACCAACAAATAACCTTAATAAACCCGCCCCAGGGGGTTGTTGAATTAAGTGAATCATTAATTTCTGGGTGTGGATGGGGCGGGTTTATCTCATTTGTCGGTGGGTATCAAAGATTTCGGTGAACCCGCCCCTACCCCCGATCGTCGGTTGTTGAATTAAGAGAATTTTAAGGCATCATAGGCGGTTTAGGATGCTGTGGCATTAATAGGGAAAGCTGTTTCCGTTGCTCAACCGTGAGCACCTGTCGCTCTGCTAACATCGAATCAAAATGTTTATTATCTAGTTGTTGATGCAGTTTTTGGATTTGCTCATGTTGTTGTTTTAATTCCTCCTGGGAAACATCACTTCCTAATAGCGATCGCATTTTTTGTTCAGTCTCAAATAGTTGTTTGTGTAACCCCTCTGTCTCTTTTCTCGTATTCAGGTGAATTGTCTTAATTTGTTCTCGTTGTTGTGTAGTCAAATTAATATCTTTTGCCCAAGGTGGATCGGGAATATCACCTCCTTGTACTTCCCCCATCGGTGGTGGTGGACATTGGGCAATTGAAGTTGAACGGGTTGGGTTAGTTTGAGTTACTGTTGATTGATTTAACGCGTTCGTGCTACCCACGCCCTGGAGCGCGATCGCGCTGGTAATGGGTATTAGGAATAACGCGGTAGGGAAAACAAATAAGTAAGGGAATTTCATCAGATTAATCTCCTCAAAACGATGAGTCAACTATGCAATAAATTGAGATTTTAGGTGGGCTGTTGCCCTACACAACCATTAAAGAGGGTAAAGATTACGGATTGATCGATAGTTTCATTACAATTTTGTAATTTACAAAGGTACAAAGTAGGAGTAAAATAGATATCAAGTCAAGTGATAAACAACTATGAATATTCTGTACGTTGAAGATGAAGCTAAAATCGCGAGTTTTGTCTGTGCTGGTTTGAAAGAAAACGGCTTTGTCGTTGATTATTGTGACAATGGCAATGAGGGCTATACTCACGCGATGGAAAATGATTATGATGTAATTGTTCTTGATATCATGTTGCCTGGTAAAGATGGATTAGCTATTCTTAAAAGTATGAGGCGAGCAGGGCGTAATATTCCTGTGATTTTATTAACAGCACGCAATGAATTAGACGATCGCATTGAAGGTTTAAATTTAGGGGCTGATGATTATATCGCGAAACCTTTTTTTGTGGAAGAATTAATTGCCCGTCTTCATGCCGTCGTGCGTCGTGTATCGGGCGATCGCCAAAATATTTTATCCGCGGGTACTCTGAAATTAGATCGCATTACCCGTGAAGTTACCTGTAATCAACAATCAGTGGAATTAACCACGCGAGAATTTAATTTTTTAGAATATTTAATGCGCTCTCCGGGGCGAGTTTTTACTCGGACTCAAATTCTTGAGCACGTCTGGGGTTATGATTTTAATCCCAATACAAATTTAGTTGATGTTTGTATTCAACGTATCCGTAAAAAATTAGAACAAGTGGGGGGAACTGGTTATTTAGAAAGTGTCCGAGGTGTGGGTTATCGCTTTCGTAATACGGAGTCTTCACTATGAAAAAATTACGTTCTTTTCGAGTCCGCATCGCCTTATTATCTGTTTTCTTAGCGGGAAGTACCTTAATCGGATTTGGCTTGGCATCTTGGTTCCTTATTTATAAGACAAAACTTGCCCGTTTAGATAGTGAGATTAAAAGTCAATTATTGCGAGAATCGGTACATCCTCCCTATCCCATAATACATTGGCTTACTTATGAGAAAGCATTACCTTTATTCTTTGGTGTGGACTCCCAATCCCAACTTTTACTTTTGGTTATTGACTCCCATGAACAAATTTTGCATCAATCTTCTCACTGGCCATCGGATCTCAATTATGCTAATTTATTCCCTCCAGCCTCCAAGTCAATAACTCCTTTTTTCTTCCCTGAAGCCATATCACCACCACCTCCTTTTGGCCACGGTAATAAACCGCCTGACGGAAGGTTACATCCCCTTTTTCGTAATGGCGATAAACCGCCTGACGGAAGGCCACATCCCCCTTTTCGTGATGGTAATAAACCGCCTGATGAAACGCAACCTCCAGAGGAAAAACAGGAGTTTCTTCCCCCAGAAATAAGATCTGATATCCTTCCCGAAAATCCCTATCGAGATCAGGAACCCCCAAGCTCCTTTGTGACGAAAAAAACTCATACTGGGAGATGGCGAATAGGCTCTGTTGCATCCCCTTTTGTTCGCATCGCGATCGCGGTATCTTTACATACTATTGAACGGGAAATGACCGCGATCGCGAATATTTTCTTGATTTCCGTACCTGTCGCGTTAATTTTAGTCGCGTTTGGAGCCTGGTTGTTGTCTGGAAGAGCCTTAAAACCTCTGCACCAAGTGACAATAACTATTCAACAAGTCACGGCAAAAGGGTTAAATCAAAGAGTCGCGATCGGGGATGTTGATCAGGAATTTGTGGAACTTTTACAAGTATTTAATCAGATGATGGAACGATTAGATCGCAGTTTTAAACAAGCTTCCCGTTTTAGTGCCGATGCTGCCCACGAATTAAAAACACCTTTAGCGATTTTACAAGGGCAATTAGAATGGACTTTACAACGGGTGGAAACAGGGTCAAAAATTCAACAAACTTTGAGTGATTTACTCGATGAAGTGCGACGTTTAGGGACAATTATTCGCAAATTATTATTACTTTCCCTCGCGGACGCGGGACAAATGCGTTTACAGTTAGTTACGGTTAATTTATCGGAAGTTTTAGCTGATTTAGTCGAAGATATTGACATATTAGCACCCGATTTAGAAGTTAAGACTAAAATTCCTCCCCAATTGAAAATTAAGGGCGATCGCGATTTGCTGATGCAAGTCTTACAAAACTTAATTAATAACGCGATCAAATATAATATCCCCAAAGGTTGGATGGAAATCCAAGGCAACACTAACGGAAAAATTGTCTCCGTAACAGTGACTAATTCTTCTTTGGATATACCCCAGAGTGACAGAGAGCGAATTTTTGATAGATTTTATCGGGGCGATCGCTCTCATAATCGTCAAATTGAAGGATTGGGTTTAGGATTAAGTTTATCACGAGAAATCGCGCGCGCTCATGGAGGGGAGCTCACATTAGATAAAACTCCATCTCGTCAAACCGCGTTTAGTTTAACATTACCAATTCGTAAAACTGGGTAAGGAAGAAGGAAGAAGTAAGAAGGAAGAAGGAAGAAGGAAGAAGGAAGAAGCAATTAAGGTGGAAGGAAGAAGGAAGAAGCAATTAAGGTGGAAGGAAGAAGGAAGAAGCAATTAAGGTGGAAGGAAGAAGCAATTAAGGTGGAATCCACTAAAACATGAAAATCCTTAGTATTGGCCGGATGGTGTTCCAGCAGAATTAACGATCGCGTGGGGAGCGCGATCGGGTTATTGATCAAGAATAACAGAGATTAAAAACTAAACTGCATCCGCAAACTGCCCACAAAAACCGTAGGATTATTACTAAAATTATTCAAGTTTTGAATCACATACAAAGAAGGCGCAATGGCAATATGATCCGTCAAAGGTAAGAAATAATTTGCCTCAATTTCATACTGAGTTGCACCATTACCAGCACCAGATACAAAAAACTTTTTCCCACTGATAATATCCATAGGAATGACAAAAGAAAGCGTCCCTAATGCCCCTTCTTTACCCAGATCAGGGAAAGCTAATCCGGCCTGAAAATTCTGGACATTCACCGTTTGATCCGGTCCCGTTTTTACCTGTAATTGGGTAGAAGCATAAAAATAGCGACCAAATAACCCAAAACGAGGATTAACTAACCAATCAAAATTAATCCCAAAGATATCGGAACTCGCACCCCCTAATTTCCCTCCATAACCATCATCTAATACCCCTGAAATAGGAGAAGTAACATTGAGTTGTCCATAACCATTATCGGCTAAATTATTATGAGAATAAAGGAATCGGATATTGGCCTTAGAAGTAGGTTTATAAACCAATTCTGCGGAGAAAACATTGGGACGACCAAAAAATCCTTTAGTCGGATCTGCCGCGGTACGAACTCCTGATAAAAATTCGTCATTTTCTACCAAATAGCCCGTATGCAGTTCAAATTGTTTATTAATAAACCACTCCACAACCGCACCGGCCCCCCGTGAAAGACTCCCCAAGAGAGGACTATTCATCGCGTTAAAACTGCTTACTCCTGCTAAATTATAGGGCGCAAATACATTTTCATCAAAGTAGGAAAACCAATTAACTCTTGGTCCAGCAAATACCCGGAGACTATCACCAATGGGAAAACTATAATAAAAGTCACGCACTACAAATTCATTGGCAACGGGGCCGGCCGTTTGTACACCAAAAGGAACACCTGATCTAAAGGTTTTTCCGGCTGACATAAAGTCATTTATACCCGGGTTGCCATTCCCTGTCGCGAGTGTCATTAATAAGGCATCTTTACCCGTAAAGGAACTAATTAGTGTCAACCAAACTAAATGATTAACGGTGATCTCGCTTTTGGTATTAACGCGCCGTTGGATGGGGTTTCCTGTGGCATCTCGACTGGCAATAAAGGGGGTTATTCCTTCGGCTCTAATCGTTCCATTTGTGGCTAATCCTGTGATATTAAAAAAGGTTAATCCATAGAGTTTAGTTGTGGGGGAAAATTGATTATTTTCTAAGCTCGCGGCGCGTGCTTCTAAGGTATCTATGCGCCCTCGTAAAGAGGCTAATTCTGCGGCAAATGCTTCTTGGAGTTTTTGTATTGCTAATAAGTCTTCTTGGGTGACTAAATTTTCTGTCTGGGTTTTGATCAGTTCATTAATTTTATCTAAGCAAGCATTTAAACCCGCGGCAAATTCATAACGCGTCATCCCTCTATTTCCCCGAAATGTGCCATCGGGATAACCTGTAATACAGGCATACTTTTCTGTTAAGGATTTTAATGCTTGATAAGCCCAGTCTGTCGGTTCTATTTGTACGTCTGAAAGTTGATAAACGGAGGGGGTTTCTGTGTTGATATCTGTGCTTTGTGATAAGGATTCTAATAATTGTTGTTGACTGGCTTCGGGTGTTTCTTTCTGGGTTGAATTGTCAACTATTATGAGGGGTGAAGGAGTAGGAGAGGCCTGATAAACAGGGAGATGAAATAAGGCTGAATTGGTTTTTAAAGAAGAGCGCGATGGGAGCATCCCAACTTTGTAGGGGCGAAGCATGACCGCAGATAAGTTATTGGTTAAAAGTAAGGATTTACTACGGTCATGCTTCGCCCCTACTACTTCTGCCGCGAAAGCAAAATTGATCGGAATTGTCCCCAAAAAGGCAGTCGTCAGTAACAGAAATTTTAAGGCAACAGTAGAATTAGGCATATTTACTTAAGCTTAATCAGCCAATTTTCAAGAGTATGGTTTAACTATGAAACATTAAACCATACTCTGCTGAATTAAGGGAACAAAAAAAACTGGGTTTCTGGCAGTTTTCTCTTAGCTGAAATCACCATTTAGGTTAAGAAACCCGGTTAGAGCGTAAGTTATTTACGAGGGTTCATCATACCACCCATACCTCCCATACCACCACACCCCATACCAGTATTTAAACCATACCAGTCTCGTAACCACGCTTGCATTTGCACAATTTCTTGACGTTGAGAGGTGCTAATATTAGTGGCTAAAGTTTTCACTTCATTATGTTTCCCTAACCCATGATTTAATAACTGATTTGACATCATTATTGCTCCCATGTGGTGCATTCGCATATCTTCTAAAAATGCCCGATCTAAATCATTTCCTTTCAACTTTGTTAAATCTCGCATCATGGGGGTATATTCAACTTTTGTTGACTGCCCCGGATACCATTCTTTTAACCAAGTTTGCATTTGTTCAATTTCTGCACTTTGTACCCGGATAATATCTTGGGCAAATTTCTTCATTTCCGCGCGATTGGTCCCATTATACAGTATGGTTGCAGTCGCGATCGCTTCTTGGTGATGGGGAATCATTTTGGCGAGAAAATTAAACTCACTTTGCACTTGCATCGACATCATCATCTGATGATGATTTCCACCCCCAAATTGTCCCATACATCCCCCAGGGGGCATGGGTTGAGGTTTTGTCGGAACCGCGTTTAAATCCTTTATACTAAATAAAAAACCCGTACCAATACCTGCACTCAGTAAAAGCACTGATAACGATTTTTTCCCAAACATAATTGCCTCCTCATTTCTCATATTTTTATTCATACCGAGAGAAATGGATAATCTAATGATAGACACTCCCCTGAAGGGGAGAGTCAAGGAAGCAGGACAAAACTTAATCTTTTTTTAACTTTGCCATGTCTTCTGGGAAAAATCAACTAGCTTTGATTAAAGGAATTAACTCTAGGGGTTTTGCCAAGGTGATTTTTTCTTCCGTGGGTTTCCAAGTCGCCTCAAACGCGGCAAGATATAAAGGACAAGCACTCCATTCTCCCTTAACATGGACATCAAATTGTTGGCACTTGCCACCTCGACGGCCTTCTAACTGGTAATGACGGCAATGACGACAAGCTGATCCTAATGATTTCGTGGTTTTCATAAAAATCTTTTTTGGGAAAATTTAAAATGTCCTGATTATTATGACACATAAATATCAAAAAGCTTTGTATCCTATAGCACAAGATGTCAATTTTTTTCTGATATAATATATCTTAACAATTGACGGTTCATCTTAGATATCGTGTCAAAAAAAAGTGTCTTATGCTACATTTTTTCCCTTTTCAGATGACTGTGAGAAATCCGGTTTCTTAACCCTATCATCATTTTTGGCAACAGATGACTGTAAGAAACCCGGTTTCTTTACCAAAGCTTTCTTCACCACAACCGATGACTGTGAGAAACCGGGTTTCTTAACAAATAAGTCATTGGATCTATTAAAAGCGATTCTTGAGATAACAACTTGCTATGCGGGGGCATCGATCAACGTAGAAAAAATATCCTCTAAATTTTCCGATATGCTTCCATACTCTCTGACATAATCAACTTCGCGATCTATATTTTTAATCTGGGGAAAAAAGTCAATATTTGGACAGAGGGCATTATTCAAATCATTAGGTTCAAATTTGTCTAAAGCATCTCCATATTTTCTCATATTTTGAGTTAATATATATCTGCCTGTGGATGACAAAAAGTATAGAAAAAGATGATCGATATAATTAATCCCAAATAGATTTGGTTGAAACCCGTGATAACAAGTCAAGTTACGAGTATTACTGTAATTACGAATTACTTTGAATCCCTCACGAGAAAATACCCCAAATAGTAAGGGCGCGGGAGTTCTCTTTTCGATCGCGTACCAAGGTTTTCGAGTTTTGGTAAGATAGCGATGATGAAAACCGAATTTTTCACCCTGTTTAAGATAATCTTGAGCGCCCGGTGATGGACTACCATTAATATTAAGAAGAAAAACACTTTCATTAGCATCAGCCAGACGTTGAAAATCAGAATCAGTAAAGATCGCGGTTTTAATCTGAGAGCTTTTGGTAATACAAGGGACAAACTCTTCGGGCAAAAGCCCAGTTAAAGAAATTTTCTCATTATTCAACACAAAAAACTCGTTTGCCCCTGTCGCGATCCCTCGGCTAAAGGCCCCATACATTGAAATCGGGTTGAGTTTTTGGGAATTGATAGTCAGTTTCTCATATTCAAAAAATCTGAGCCATTTCTGATCAGGAGATATCTGGGTGACATCAAGGGATGTTGATGGTGTGTCGCGAAGTACATTCTTAATATTTGCCAGATTTCTCACGACGAAAAATTTAATCGGATTGGGGGTTTTGTTTTTCTCAAAAAGGATAATTCCTACGGAGGTTGTCACATCGGGAAACACATCTTTCTCGCACTCGATTTTAACGATCGCGTGTAAATTGCCCTCGGCGATAAGTTGACGTTTAATAATTGTTCCGTATCCGGTATTAAGAAACTCCAGAGGCATAATGTAGGCTAACCGCCCGCCCTGTGATAACTCATTAATTGACTTAACTAAAAATGCGGACGCGATGTTTGTGTAGCCAGAAAGTTTAATATTAAGGTGCTTTTCAAAATCAGCAAAAACCTGTTTTCTTCCGTGAAATTTTTGAAAGCGCATATAGGGAGGATTACAGATTATACCTGAGTATGTCTCTCCCCAGATAGATAAATAGTCGGCATTTTTTACATCAATAGCACCGGAGTTTTCTTGTTGAAAAAAGAAGGATAAGATTTGCGAATCTATTTCTGTACCTTTAAATTCTCCCTGAAATTTATTGGCTAGGGCAGCATCATAAAAGACTCCTAGGCCAAAAGCAGGATCATATAAAGCGCGATCGTTCCCTGAGAGTACCCATTTTACCATGAAGTCAGCCACTTCTCTATTAGTAAAAAACTGGCCGAATTTTTCGCGATGCTCTTGGCCAACTAAAGATGTATAGATGTCAACTAAATTAATCATTATATAGAAGATGGAAGATGGAATAAAATCAATGGTTTCAGACATTAAGAAC
>JBEDKD010000494.1:0-4494 GCA_041172365.1 Cyanobacteriota bacterium
AGTGGAAATATTGGCAATATTAGCCTCCGATACTGATGTTAATGTTCGCTCTAATGTTGCCCGTCATTCCCAAACACCAGTGGAAATATTGGTAATATTAGCCTCCGATACTGATGTTAATGTTCGCTCAATTGTTGCCATTCATCCTAAGACACCAGTGGAAATATTGGAAAAATTAGCATCGGAGACTGATGTTAATGTTCGCTCTAATGCGGCCTTTAATTCTAAGACGTTAGAGGAAATATTCGAAGAAGAATTATGGTAGTTTGATGATGAGGCTTTGACTGATACTTAAGTCCCCGGTAGTCTTGCCCCTAATTATCAAATACCAGCATAACTTTTGAGAAAATTGTCTAGTCTCTCTATCTTTTTTGACTTTCCTCGGCTTAGGCACAACCACCAAATCAACCAAATTTCTCACCTCAGACGATCGCGCTCAATCATCCCACGACTAACCCGGTTTCTAGGTAAATCTTACTCCATTCTATCCCCAAACTTTAGGGCTTCCCGATTTCACCTGTATTAAATTTAACCCCGATGGGGTACCGATGCCGAATACTCCAGAATTTCAAAAAGTCAACGCTCCTAAACACAGAGGGAGCAAAGATGTCAAAGTCAGGGATTTTTTTCCCTAAGCCGTCAGATTTGTTATAAAATTTTACATTGACGCGATCGCGCTAAAAAATCGAGGTGTGGTATGATTAAGGATAATTAGATAAGTATTTTTAGTATAATTGGATGGTGGCAAAAATAAAAAAAATGCAACCATCCGATTATCTTATATATCATCCGTCAATATCAAGGATTTGTCAAGGGGTTGGAAAAAAAAGGCGCGTTTTTTTGGTAAAGATTTGTCACAAAATGAGTGTTTCCTGAAATAAAGTCTCTTGGGAAAACTGATCCTAAACCCCATAAGTCAGAAACCAGGTTTTTCAGGAAAAATACTTCCTTTGGACCCGCAGAGGATGTAAAAAACCTGGTTTCTTTGGTGGGTGTAGATTGAGTTTCACAAAAGTTTAACCCAACCTACAGCCATTAAAAATTAAGGCTCTTCTTCAATCTCCTCCTCTTCCTCTTCGGAGTCCACAGGCGCGACAGAATTAGCAGAAACAACCGCGCCACTGGCTAATTGTTGTTTGACTAAATCCTCAATTTGCTTGCGGAAGTTAGCATTTTCTTCCATATACTTAACAACATTATCCCGGCCTTGGGAAATATTATCACCATTGAAACTATACCAAGAACCTTTCTTGGTAATAATTCCCGTTTCTTCAGCTAAGTCGGTTAAACACCCTAACGTCGAAATTCCCTTACCAAAGATAATATCAAATTCGGCTATACGGAAAGGGGGTGCAATTTTATTTTTAGCCACCTTAACTTTAGCTCGAATTCCATACTCATCAGTACCCTTTTTCAGAGTTTGAATACGACGAATGTCGAGACGTACCGAAGCATAGAATTTTAACGCGTTACCCCCCGTAGTGGTTTCGGGGTTGCCATAAGTAACACCAATTTTTTGCCGTAATTGGTTCAGGAAAATCACCGTACAACCCGATTTACCAATGTTTCCCGTAATTTTACGCAACGCTTGGCTCATTAACCGGGCTTGTAACCCCATGTGCGCGTCTCCCATATCGCCTTCAATTTCGGCGCGGGGTACTAAGGCGGCAACGGAGTCAATTACCACGATATCCACCGCGACGGAGCGCACTAATTGATCCACGATTTCTAAAGCCATTTCTCCGGTATCCGGTTGAGATACCAAGAGATTTTCGATATCGACACCTAACGCGGCCGCGTAGGTGGGATCAAGGGCGTGCTCCGCGTCCACAAACGCGGCGATGCCACCACTTTTCTGCACTTCTGCGATCGCGTGTAATGCCAGAGTCGTTTTACCGGAACTTTCCGGGCCATAAATTTCAATAACTCTTCCTTTAGGCAAACCGCCGCCCAGGGCAATATCAAGGGTGAGGGCTCCACTGGGAATTGTTTCCACTTTCATGCGAGTGGCATCACCGAGGCGGACTATTGCCCCTTTGCCAAAGCTGCGCTCAATTTGATTGAGAACCAGGTTTAAGGCTTTCTGCTTTTCCGGGTTATCAGTAATCTTAATATTCGTGGCCATTTGCTTTCTCATCGTAATGTCTATGGCGGCTGCCCAGGATGGGCTTGGTACAACCCTACACAACTTTATTTATCCTAGCAGTTTTCTTGGCTCTCGTGGGGGGAATGAAGGGGAAACCCGATCGCGCCACCTGTGAGAAACCTATAACATATAAATTAGATTTTGTCAAGTTTTTGGTAACATAAATTTACAATGAAGTGGTGCTGTATATGAGTAAATTTCATTCATCAATAAGGAGTTACCAATGTCTCGTTCAAAACATATTGTTTTAACGTCTCATCCCAGTCATTCGAGTAAAAAAATTATGCCTCTTCATTGGGGAGAAATTGATCCGTTAAAACGGGGGCCAATTATAGGCACATTAACCAATTCTACCCATCGTAATGTTATTGGTACTCATTCCGGTTCTTATTCAGTTTATCGTGCCTTGGCGATCGCGTCAGGCTCTCTACACGAGGATCATCGTGCAGATTTGACAAATACTTCCCCCTCAGAAGCCATTGGTCCCTATTCCAGTTGGAAAGATCCCGATAAAATAGTCAGTCTCGATCCCTTTGGTGCTTTAGTCGGAGAAATTTATGCTGATTTCTATGAAAAAGGATACGATATTCGCCCCACTATTGCTATTACGAAAGCCCATATTAATATGCCCGAATTACAAGAAGGGGTTAGACAAAATCGCATTTTAATAGACGGTAACATAGTCAAAACTAATGGCAGTTTAGTCGTGACAAAGATCGCGATCGATCCCGTATGGTATCTTCCGGGCATAGCCCAACGGTTAAAAGTCAAAGAAAGTGAATTACGGCGCATTTTATTTCAACAAACCGGAGGGATGTTTCCCGAATTAGTAACTCGTCCAGATTTGCACATCTTTTTACCTCCTATTGGGGGAACTACAGTTTATCTAATCGGTGATATCGTCAATATTTCCTCCCCCGAAAAACCCCTCGCGGTACGCGTCCATGATGAGTGTAACGGTTCCGATGTTTTCGGCTCAGATATTTGTACTTGTCGCCCCTATTTAGTACATGGAATTGAGGTATGTATTCAAACGGCACAGGAAGGAGGTGCCGGAGTAATTGTTTATTTTCGTAAAGAAGGAAGGGCCTTAGGAGAAGTGACAAAATTTTTAGTTTATAATGCTCGGAAACGTCAAGAAGGAGGCGATCGGGCTGATGCTTATTTTGCCCGTACTGAATGTGTCGCGGGAGTTCAAGATATGCGTTTTCAAGAATTAATGCCTGATGTGTTACACTGGTTAGGAATTACTCGTATTGATCGGTTAGTTTCCATGAGTGATTTAAAATATAACGCGATCACTAATTCTGGAATAGAAGTAATAGAGCGTATTCCTCTTCCTGAAAATTGGATACCCGCGGAGGCACAAGTGGAGATTAGTGCCAAGAAAGCCGCGGGATATTATACTAATGATCCGATACCGAATGCAGAAAAATTAGCGGAAACCAAAGGACGTAATTTAACGGATTAATTGATCATAATAGAGAGCGCGGGGTTTCTTGGGGTTGGGAGCATCTCAAAGAAGCAAAAAAAACTCTAGTGGGTTGGCCTAGCCTGTGCGTAACACAAACGTCTCGAATTGGCGCGATCGGGCTAGGGAGCGAGACGCTCCCACTACGTTTTTTTGGCAAATTTGAGAGGATACCTCCCCATATCATAACATTTTTTCACTCAAAAACATTGTCAATTTTTGTCAATTTTCCTATAACTTGGCCGGGGGGCTGTAGATAGTAATTTTTGGGGGGAGTTAAGAGTCGTTTTACCATCTAACTTAAAGTTTCTCCAAGTAAAAAAATTGATAAATGGAGCAAATGACGCTCTCTAAATCTCTTGATATCAATAATTAATCCTATTTTTTCTTCTTAAAGAAAATTCATATTTTCACCTTTACATTGCCAAAAGAAAGTCTTATAATTGAGGGAAATAAAATCCCCCTAAAAATAGGGCAGGGATGGAGATTCTTTATGTCAAAAATTACCTCTACGACTATTTTAACTGACAGTAAGAGTGGCTTTATTACAGTTAAACTGCCTGAAAAACCCCCTTTTCAACTCCTCATAATTGATGATTCTGTCAAAGATTCGGCTCCCCTGATCGATGCCCTGGAGCCGGAGATTCCCGTTGCCTTCCTTAACAGTAATAAGGATGGAATTCAACAACTGACAGATATTCTATCTAAGTATAAAAATTTAAAAGCCCTTCATATTGTGGCTCACGGGAGTTCGGGAACCCTGAATCTGGGCAACACAAGCCTAAACCGGAATAATATTGACGATTACGCGCCCCAATTACACTCCTGGCGTAAAGCCCTCTCAGAGAATGCCGATTTATTCTTATATAGTTGTGAA
>JBEDKD010000495.1:0-12635 GCA_041172365.1 Cyanobacteriota bacterium
GTCCCCAGTCCCCAGTCCCCAGTCTCCATTCCCTAATCACGATTAAGGAGGAATTGTGGAATTTACGTTTGTTAATGTTCTGACTGTTGTCGCGTTGCTACTTCTGTTGATGGTGACAGGAGGAGTTATTTATCTTACCGCGGTTGATTGGCAAGATCGCAGACGGCGCGATCGCGCTAAACGCCAGGAGCGGTGAGATACTCAATCACCAACGCTCCTAAAACCTTAAACAAACCCAACCGATCGCGTTCTTTGATAAGAGCGCGATCGGTTTCTCTTCTGGGAAAAACCGTTAATTTTTCCCAGATTTAGGAGGTTTAGGTTTAATCGCGTCTGAGATATCAATCGGAGGCGGTTCTAATTCATAAATATCAATCTCAACACCTGTCGGAAGGGGCAGAAGTTTGGGGGTTCCCCCTTCTAAATCAGAAGCAAGTAAAACCGGAATTTTCGGCACTGTTGTCAAAGGTTTTTGAGCCGTTTCCAAGGTTTTCACCATTTGCGCCAAAGCAAATTCTAATTGCTGACCTGGATCAAGGGCAACCCAACCTTGCTCCGTCAATTTCCGTAACTCAAAATGGAGGTGAGGACCCGTGGACATCCCTGTACTACCCACGCGACCAATCACTTCCCCCTGTTGTACCCATTCTCCGGGTTTGACAAAAGTTTCCGATAAGTGACCATAAAGGGTTTCTAAGGCTTGTTTGCGATGATCTAAAACCACCGCGAGTCCGTAACCCCCTAACCAATCGGAGATCGCGACTTGCCCCGCGTAGGCCGCGACCACCGGAGTACCCAAATCCGCGCCCAAATCGACACCGGAATGAAAACGACCAGTACCCAAAACCGGGTGATTGCGCCAACCAAACAAAGAAGTAATCGGAGCGGGAATTGACAAAGGGAATAAAAGCCGAACATTCCCATTGCCAGCAACCCTGGGGGGACGTGCCGTGAGATTAAAATAAGCCAAACCGGAACTACTGGTACTACTAATACTGAGGGGACCCACAGGAATCGGACCTAAAGAACTCATGGAAGCCCCTTCCCCAGAACCCGAATAACTCGCGGGTTGAATATAACCATTATCAGAACCCGAATAAGCCCCTCCATTTTCGGCATAACCCCCCGATGGGGCCTGATTGCCTAAACCCAGACTCTCCGCGACCCCAGGAGCAAACCAAGGGGGCGAACTTTCCGCCCTATTCTGATTCCTAGACCAAGTTTCTGGGGTGTCATTACCCGCGGTAACAGGACGACTCCCCGGCGCGGTTTCTGGAGTGTCATTACCCGCGGTAACAGGACTGCTCCCCTCATAAGAGGGTTTTTCGTAAGGAGTATTACCTGTTTCGGGAGCCGATGGAAGAGGCGCGCATAAGGTCCCAGCCCCTTCTCCGACTTGTAACGTGGCACTACAACCACTAGAACGCTCTTCTAACTTGACAGCCGTTGGTGCTTCATAGGTGTCCGTCGCACCGATATTGTAGTCTTTAGATGAATCAATATAAGCATTATTAGGGGGTTCTGAAGCACTTGGTGGTGGAAGTTCCGCGGGGGGAGGAGCTATTTCCTCATAATGTTCTGGTGCATAAGATTCGGAATGGGATGGTGCGGGTTCTGGAGGGGGTTCTGCACTATGAGATTCTGGTGCATAAGATTCGGGGGCCGCGCTTTCCGGTTGCGAAAAAGACTCCGCGGGAGTCGTGGGTGCGGGCTCAATGGGGGCTTGTTCCTGGGGTACAATATCAACCGCAACAGGTTCCGGCGTGGTGGGCACAGACACTTCTTCTGCCCAAACGACACCCCCACTAAGTATGCCTAGACTCGCGACCAAACTGAGTCCATGTAATAGGGATCGTGGCGTTTTAGTGTTATTACGACTGAAATTTGAAGAGGATTTTTGACTCATATTTGGTTGGGTTGCTAATCTAGGTTAAGTCCACGATTAAGGATTTTTGATATGGGATATGGATAGTAGATGAGAAATCACTCACCCGTCCACAACAATTGCGTCATTTGTGATCTTTCATCTTTACTCCTGCGAGAGATAGCCCAGACTGATTGTACCCGGTTTTAGGTAAATTTCTGACTCCGAAGGCGGGACTTCTTTCGTAACCCCGCCACTGCCTGCTGGGGCGAGGGGGGGAGGGTTTAATTTTACGCGCAATTCCCCCGTGGGCGCAACACCTGTGATAATTCCTGGTTTTCCGTCTATGGATACCTGATGTCCGATGTTGATTAAGAGTTCCTGATATGCGGGTAAAAGGGTATCCATTCCTTCGTGAGATAATTTATGGTATCCGGTGATCAGTCCCTTGAGGGTGATATTGGTTAAGTCTTCTAGGCTGCTAATGGCCGTTGATGACTGCTTTTCTAGGTATGATTGCAGGTTTATTCCCGTTTCGGGTACGGGGTTTGCCCAATTGAGTCCGACACCTATCACGGCTTTATTGATCGCGCCTTGATGTATTTTGGTTTCTGTGAGAATGCCTCCCAGTTTTCGTTGGGCCAAAATGAGATCATTTGGCCATTTTAGGTACACGGGAATACCACGCGATCGTAAAACTGAGGCTATACCCCAAGCACTACTAAAGGTTAATAGAGCACTTTGGCTAATCGGTAAATGAGGCTCTATCGCGTAAGAAAGATATAATCCTCCTGTATTAGATAACCATTCACGTCCCCATTGTCCCCGTCCCGATGTTTGTTGTTTGGCTATCACTGTAGTACCGGGCTCTTCACCTTGCTCCAGAAGTTGCCATAACATTTGATTAGTCGAGGCAAGAGTGTCAAAAATATAAATCTTTCCCGGTTTTTTCCGGCTTTCTGAATCGTATATCATCAATGGTTTACCTAATTTTTGAGTATCACTTATTCAGGCTGTTTTTCCTGAATAATAGAGCATTAATCTCTTTTGGGTGAGAAGATAATAGAGGTATGTTTTTCCGGTTTAGAGAACTTTCTTTAAGGGCAGATGAACACAGATAAGCTCCGAGTAATTTAAACAGATAAAGTAGGACAAGCATCCTATTTTTCACAGGCTTGTCTCCCGTTGTTCTATGACTTTTAAATTCGTAAGAGCTTAGGGAAATTACCATTAGTTAGGAGAAAAGAGCCTAATCTTTTCGAGTTTTTTTGCTGGGGTAGCCGTTTTTTTATTATATAACCACAAAGGCACAGAGAACACAGGGAAGAGAGAATCAAGACAGGAGTGAATCAGTTGATCAAAGATTCTCTGATTACCGATGTCCAAGGGAGCATCTCAAAGAAGCCAACCAAACTGTCGTGGGAGCGATCCCTAGGAATCTAAGAGGGAGCGATCCACTGCACAGCCAATTTACCAAATGGAGATACTCCAGAGCGCTCTGGCATCGGATGGAAAAGGTGAGGACTATTCCGCAGGCAATCAGCGAACATCAACCAAACCACTTTGAGGCATTTTGTAGGCACACGACAGCAGAAGCTTAGGTAAAGCTTGAGATCGAAACAGCTCAAGTTTTGGTTTTGTGAATAATTGTTAAGTTTATACTCATCGGTGAAATACTCCGCACTAGAATCTGTACTCTGATGGTAGTGGGAGTTTGTGATTTCATTAGGAAATGCGTGATGATCAGACCTAGGTCCATTATCGGGTATTATGTCAACTCTGGTTAATTAGTGACGATATCTGAGGTTAAAAAAAAGTGGGAGGGGGTTCACCCAAAAAACTCAATTCCCCATTGTCGGATTTAGATCACGATGAGGGCAATTTTGAGTGATATGATGACTAATTTTGCTCGTTGGGTTGGAGAAAAAAAGTTCATTTGTACTGTTTTTAGTAGGAGTGAGTCATGAAAATTTCCCTTGAGGAAATTTTCACTGATTTACCAGGGTTTTTATTTGGAGTAGCAGTGATCGTTATTCTGCCTCCACAACACTATTAAAATGAGATGTATCACGGTTATTAGTCAGATGAGGTATGTTTTTGAACCGAAAAGTCTTACAACCAAAGAGATTAAAGATATCTCATGGGCCAGAGAAAGGCTATAGAAATGCTTTGGGGTGTCAAGAAGGTAAATTATTTCATGGCTCACGCAATGCGGAGATATCGAATCAATCAGGGAGCATCTGGGTTATGCAAATAGCATTAGTGAGGGGAACGCCAGGGGATGAGAAATTATCGGTTTTGGGTGATAGATTCTGGGCAGGTTCTCTGGGCGGCGAGTCAGCTCCACCAACGTCAAAAAACGGGATACTCCCATCCATCATTGAGTCGGCGATGAACTTCTCATCAATATTGATTTTGTCGCTCAATTGCGATATGAATATTAAAGATTGAGTGGTTGCGCTGATTCCAGAGAGGCAGATTGTATTTATCACATGATCTGGATTTTCTGGTAATTCATGATTTACGGAGAAACCTATTTTCTTAAAGTAATGGCGTGATTTGAGCTTAATCGCGGGAATGGGTCATTAATTCCTTGAGGATCAAAAATATGAGATTGATGTAAGGGTGTGTCGAAAAACAGTACGCGAGCCGGTTTTTCAGGTGATTTGGAAAGGGATAGAGTGTAACAAAATATTAAGAAAGGCCATTATGATATGGCGGCTGAAAATTACCACTCCAGATGCACCAGAACTAGCATCGTCACAACCAGAAGCCCCTCGGGTTCTGGCCACACCAGAACTAAAGTCCTATTTACACCCCAAGAAGTCAATATCTTATGACTAAACAGCAAGGCAGAAAGAAGGTGGTAACTCAAAAAATATCAAATTATCCTGGTAGCAGACCGATAATTGAGAGGTTTCCTCTGGGTGTGTTGGCTGTAGAAAAAAGGATGAAAAGTTGTTTTGAGAATACATACAAAATTGAGTGATATCGCGGTTCTTAATTCTATGAAGTACAGGCAAATGCTTTCGGAGTAAGTCTTTCAGCCCTTAGGACTGTACCTCACTAAATCGAGAATCGCGATATTGAGGAAAAAAGCCAGAATATAAAGCGTTGGAAGAGTTGAGTTTAATATCGCGAACTTACTTCTAAGGCAAATCAGTAGATTGGCTTATAACAAGGAGCAGCAGGACAAAAAAATGGTTTCGGATAAAGATAAAAAAGACAGTATCTTCCGTAAAGAGTCCCTGGAGCGCTTATCTTCACCGGAACGCTTAGATCTAGTGATGAAGGTGTCAAGTTCAAAAGATTGGCTGGCGCTGGCTTTTTTCGGCGGTTTAACAGTTGCGGGTTTGATTTGGAGCTTTGTCGGTCGCATTCCAGTAACGGTTGAAGGTAGGGCCGTGTTTATTCAGCCTCGCCAAGTAGTTGAGTTTCAATCTTCTATAGCAGGGCAATTAAAATCTTTAAATGTCAGTGCCGGACAGTGTGTTAAAAAAGATCAGGTCTTGGCAACAGTCGATCCGGTGGGTTTGCGAGAGCAGTTACGACTGGCGCAACAAAAGCTGGGTCAGTTGCAAAGACAAGCTCAAGATAGTTTGTCATTATCAGCCCAGCGGATGCAACTAGAAACAAGTGCCCTCGCGGCTGTGCGAATTAACCTGGAACAACGGTTGCGAGATGCACAAGCCCTTGCTCCGCTGATGAAAGAAAAAAGCTTATATGCCATTAGCCAGCAGCGAATTAGTTTACAGCAACGCTTAAACGATACAGAATCCCTCGCTCCTGGACTCAAAGAGAAGGAATTAAAGGCGATTAACCAACAGCGCATCAGTCTTCTGCAACGTTTAGAGGAAGCTCAAGCCTTTGCTCCTGCACTGAAAGAAAAGGGATTGACCGCGATCGCGCAACAGCGAATCGGTTTACAGCAACGGTTAAAGGATGCTCAAAATTTAGTTCCGGTACTTGAACAAAAACTTGAGAAGCGTAAGACACTGGTGGCTGCGGGAGCAATCGCGGCGGACGAAATTTTGTCGGCGGAACAAGAATACAGACAGGGACTTCAGAGCATCTCTCAATTGCAAACTGAGTTGAAACAACTCGATCTCACGGAAACTCAAACTCAGCAAAGCCACCAACAAAACCTTAACACCATCGGCGAACTCAACGCCCAATTGCAACAACTAGACTCGCAAATTGCCAAAACTGAGCGCGAATACCTAACCGATCTTCGCTCTATTAAGGAAATTCAAGCGCAACTGCGAGAACTAGATGTGCAAATTGCCAAAACTGAGCGCGAATACCTAGATAATCTGCGCTCTATTAGTGATATACAAGGACAAATCCAAGAACTAGACAGCAAAGCTAAACGTTTGGAGCAAGAAAATCTAGAAGCCTCGAATCAGCGCACAAAGGAGATTCAAGAAGTCAATCGAGAAATTATCCGAACGCAACAGCAAATCAAAGAAAACAGCCAGATTGTAAGCACTCAGGAAGGATGTATTTTAGAATTAACCACTACTATTGGACAAGTCGTTCAACCGGGCAGCCGTTTAGGAGCGATGAGGGTGGGAAATAGTGAAGAATCCATGAATGCGATCGCGTTCTTCACCATCAAAGATGGCAAAAAACTGCAAAAAAAGATGCCAGTTTCCATAACCCCAGAGACAGTACAAAGAGAGCGGTATGGGGGAATAGTCGGTCAAATTACGATAGTTTCTCCATTACCCGTTACCAGGGAAGGGATAGTCGCGATCATTGGAAACACAGATTTGGTCAGAGCTGTGATGAGCGAGAACAGTGCTTTCATTCAAGTCAACACCGAATTGGAAAAGGACCCAACTACAGACAGCGGCTACAAATGGTCGTCTTCTAAAGGTCCAAAGTCAAAAATTACTTCTGGAACAACTGCAACAGTTCGTGTGACAGTAGAAGAACGAGCACCCATTACTTTCGTTCTACCCATTTTACGAGAATTGAGTGGCATGCCATAAGTGCCTTTTAGCTGCTAGATTATTGGTTTTTAGCAACCTCAAAGGATTGATTATGCAATTGTTGGAAAAAGTGAAAAAGTCAGATAAAGCCAAACCCAAACCTAATAAACCGAAAGTTTATCATACTCGGTTTCGCACCCCCACCTTGTTACAAATGGAAGCGGTGGAATGCGGTGCGGCTTCACTAGGTATTATCCTGGGTTATTATCGCAAAATAGTCCCTCTGACAGAACTGCGCGTCAGTTGTGGAGTGTCGCGTGATGGTAGTAAAGCGTCGAATGTGTTGAAGGCAGCACGAAACTATGGAATGGTAGCAAAAGGGTATAAAAGAGAATTCGCACAACTCAAAGAAATTAAGCCGCCTTTTATTGTATTTTGGAACTTCAATCACTTTCTGGTAGTTGAGGGATTTGTCGGCGATCGGGTTTGGTTAAACGATCCCGCGTCCGGCCCACGCAGTGTTAGCATTAAGGAGTTTGACGAAGCCTATACAGGCGTTGTCTTACTAATGGAACCAGGGCCGGAGTTTAAAAGAAGTGGACGCAACACTAATATCATAGGCGCGTTATTCGCGCGCCTAAAAAACTCCTTGTTCGACTTGCTTCTTTGTATTATAGCTGGGTTTTTGTTAGTAATTCCAGAGTTAGCTCTGGCGGCCATCAGCCAAGTATTTGTTGATAATATTTTGATGGAAAATCGGCTAGATTGGTTGAAGCCGCTTTTGGGAGTAATGGGAATTACTCTATGTTGCAAAACGGTTCTGACTTTCATACAATTAAATAAGCTAAGATTTTTGAATCTGAGATTATCTATCAGTCTAACGGGGCAATTTTTATGGCATATTCTCCGTTTGCCTGTGGGATTTTACGCCCAAAGATTTGCTGGAGAAATTAGTAATCGGGTTAATATTAATAACCGAGTGTCCCAAGTGCTATCGGGTCAGTTGACTAGAACAGTTATTGATGCAGTCATGGTAATTTTTTATGGAGCCGTAATGTTAGCTTACGATCCGGTTCTGACCCTAATTGGTGTTGTTTCTATCGTGATTAATATCCTGGTGCTGCAATGGGTTTCCCGTGAGCGCACGGATAGTAATATGCGTCTGAGTCAATACTTTGGTAAGCTGGCTGGGGTAGAAATTGGCGGGCTTGAAAGTATTGAAACTATCAAGTCTGCGGCATTAGAATCGGATTTCTTTGCTCGTTGGGCGGGATACTATGCCAAAGCCACAAATGCCCAACAAGAGTTGGAGCAAACAGATCGCTTGGTGGGGGCGTTACCACATTTACTAACATCCCTAACTTCTATGTTGCTGATAGTAATTGGTGGTTTGCGAGTGATCGATGGTTATCTAACTATTGGGATGTTAGTGGCTTTTCAAAGTTTGATGGGGAATTTCCAAGAGCCGGTTAATACTTTAGTTGGTTTGGCGAGTACAATTCAGGAACTTGACGGTGATTTGAAGCGTTTAGATGATGTTTTAAATAACCCGATTAATCCGGAATTGCAGAGAGAAGATGATGCTGAGAAATCCCCGATGCAGTATGCTACCGCTCCCGAGACCTCTCGCTTACAAGGTTATATCGAAATTCGCAATATTTCCTTTGGTTACAGTCGGGTGGAAGAACCTTTGATTAAGGACTTTAATTGTACTTTGAAGCCTGGACAAAGAGTGGCTTTTGTGGGCGCTAGTGGTTCGGGTAAGTCAACTTTATCCAAACTGGTTACGGGACTTTACGAGCCTTGGGAAGGGGAAATACTTTTTGATGGTATCCCTAGAAAGCAAATTCCGCGATCGGTGATCACTAATTCCCTGTCAATGGTAGAACAGGATATTTTTCTGTTCGCGGGTTCTGTACGGGATAATTTGACCCTTTGGGATGAAACGATTTCTAGGCCGCAGTTAATAAAAGCTTGCCAAGACGCGGCAATATTAGATGTGGTGATGGCGATTCCTGGGGGACTTGAGGGCAAGTTGCTCCAAGGTGCGGTGAATTTGAGTGGGGGACAACGCCAACGCTTAGAAATCGCCCGGGCTTTGGTTAATAATCCATCTATTTTAGTGATGGATGAGGCCACAAGTGCCCTCGATACTGAGTCGGAGAAAATTATTGATCGCAATGTCCGGCGGCGTGGTTGTAGTTGCATTATTGTCGCGCACCGTCTCAGTACGATTCGTGACTGCGATGAGATTATTCTTTTGGAGCGTGGAAAAGTGGTGCAACGGGGGAGTCACGAGGAGATGAGGAGTGTGGACGGTCCTTATGCCCGGTTGATTCGTGCACAGTAGATATTAGACATCTCCAAACACTACTGTAGGGTAGGCTAACCCTCCCATTGCTCCCATTTTCACCCGATGTCTATTAAAGAACTCTCGACGACGATCGCGACTCCCTTTATTAATCTTAAATATCGGGAGAGTCGCGATCGCGCTGTCAGCTTATGGGACTCTCTCTCTTTATGGTTGGTTGATAAAAAACCAACACGATCGCGCCGCATCGGCCTGATACGCGACCCTTTTTCCCGGTTCCCCGTTCCCTGTGCAACGCGATCGGCTCATTTAATAAATATTCATAGAAAATTCATAGAAAATTTACAAAAGAGGAACAAAAAATGATGCTATAATAGGATGGGAAATTAAGCGAAGGTCATCACCGATGTTGGCACAGAATATCGAACATAGATCCCGCGTTCTCGCTGAATATGGAGCCTCATCAAAAGAGATTGAAGAACTATTACTCTACAATCAAAATATCTTCGACTTATCTGCCTTACCCCAAAATCAAACCTTTCCCCTCGAATCAGAACCTTATATCACGGCTTGGCAACGCGATTACTCTCAATCTCAAGAATTGGGTGTGTTTACGGCATTAAAATCCTCTTTAGTGCAGTTACAATTTCCTATTCAAGCAGGGATTAGCGAAAGGGATAACTATCGCGCAGCCACTCGTAAGGGTTCCCCAACTCACAACATGGTAGAAGCAACGGGTTTAGAATTACAACAACCGGATGCTCTCCAATTAGTAATTCATCCAACTCTCGCGGGTGAGATTCCAGTTATTATTGCGGGATGTCGCGCGGACTTTGTTACACTCATTCAAGCCTTGACAAAACGAAACGAACCGGAAATAATTCCCGATTCAATGGGTGCAACTATTGTGGGAGGATTCAACAATTGGGCAAGAGTGCGCCACTATCGTGAAGAATGGGAAGCACAACAAACAAAACCGGTGACTGAAGCGGACTGGCAAGCTGAGTTTAAACAATTGATTCCCCAAAAACATCTTTATCAAGACAGGTTTATTATTCTCAGTCAGGGTTATTATAGTGGGATTTCTGCTGAAGATATAGGGCTAGATGAGGCGGAATGGTCGCGTTTATCGGTGATAATTCGATTAGAGCATGAATGCTGTCATTATTTTACCAAACGCGTGTTTGGATCGATGCGAAATAATATGCTTGATGAGTTAATTGCCGATTATCAGGGAATTGTCGCAGCTAATAATGGGCGGTATCGAGCTGATTGGTTTTTGCGATTTGTCGGGTTGGAAGGATTTCCCGAATATCGTGAAGGCGGGAGGTTGCAAAATTATCGTGGGGAACCTCGTTTATCAGATGGTGCTTTTAAAATTTTGCAGATTTTAGTCAAGGATGCCGCGGAGAATTTAGAAAGCTTTAATACTGAACACCAAATTGAGTTAAGCGCTCCTGAAAACCAGGGGAAAATGCTGAACATTTTAACATCGCGGACCTTGGAAGAATTAGCCGCACAAAAAGGAAGTTTGCTTTCAGAAATTTGGGGTTCACGCACTGAGTAGGTTGAGCAGAATTTTCAACTTTCTTGACAAAAGAAGCCGAGTCTCTCACGATTACCTGTTCCCTTTTCCTCATAACCATGAATGCTCCCTTGCTCTCCCAAAAACATATTCAGAAATGAGGGAACAGGGAAAAGGAAACAGAGGGAATATATTGACGATTTCTGTACAAGAATTGATTTTACTTTTGATTTGAGGAGATGTCTAAAGCTGGCTGGAAGCCTGCACTACGATAGCAATTTTCATACTTGTGAGGTACAGATTTTTCTCGTTTTTCTTAACTCTTAACTCTTAACAGGGAATAAATTAGAACTCATCTTTCTGAGAAATGCGATCTTAATGATGTAGGGAAATAAAATAAACCACAAAGACACAAAGACACAAAGACACAAAGACACAAAGACACAAAGACACAAAGACACAAAGGGGTAAATTTCTCTGATTGTTCGAGACTCTCTATTTTATGTCCTTAGTGCCTTAGTGCCTTAGTGGTAAAACAACGGCTCACCTGATATAGCAATTCTCATACTTGTGAGATCCGAGTTTTCTCGTTTTTCTTAACTCTTAATAGGGAATTCTTAACAGGGAATAAATTAGACCTCATCTTTCTGAGAAACGCTATATATTAAATTTTCATTCCTAATAGGGAGCATCTTGCTCCCTATACAGTTGTTTTGGCTTCTTTGAGATGCTTCCAACCCCATTTCTCATGTCGAATAAATTTCTTCTTCCTTCTTGGCATTAAAAAATATCCGCGGGATCTGCATCTTGTAATTTGCGGAGCGCGATCGTGCCCGAAACCGTACACATAATTATGGTTAAAACTAAGACAGTAACCGCACGATTAGTTGTCATTCCTAACGGTAACATTGTCGCGACTTTGGCTAAATGATAAAGTCCGATGGAGACAAAATAACCCGGAAGACATCCCAATAAGGCTAAAACTAAAGCTTCCTGAAATAATACTACCACTAAATAACCATCGGAATATCCCATTGCTTTTAATGTAGCATATTCTGGTAAATGATCGGAGACATCAGAATAAAGAATTTGATACACAATAACGGTCCCGACAAAAAATCCGACTATCGTACCAAAGCCAAAAATAAAGCCGATGGGTGTACTATTTCCCCAATAAGTTTTTTCGACTTCGGCAAATTCTTCTAAGGTTAAAACTCGGACATCTTTTGGTAAAATACCTTGTAAATTATTTTGTACTTCTTTAGGATCAATCCCCTGTTTGATCTGAAGTAATCCGACATCAATATCACGGGCGTTTCGATCGCCTAATAAGTTTAAAAATGTGGAATGACTGACAATAACATTACCATCGGCAGCAAAGGAAGCACCTAATGTAAATAATCCCGCGACTTGTACTTTCCGTTTATTGACTTCTGTTTCTAGGGGTGATACTGTTTGGAATAACTCAGGAGTAATACCATATTCCGGGCGAGAAGCTTGATCAAATAAAACTCGATTAAATAATTTAATGTTTTGTAAGTTTTCATTGACTTCTGGTAGTTTAAAAGGAGAGCGATCGGGATCAATTCCAAAGATTAAAATCGGGCGAGTCGTGCGATTTGTCGGATGTCGCCATTGTACCGTACCAATAGATAAATAATTGACGGATTCAATCCCTGGAAATCCGGCTATTTGATAGAGTCTTTCTCGCTTAAAACTTTTCACAGCAAAGAGGGTTTCAAATTGGGGATTAATTAAGACTAAATCTGTCTTTAATGTATAATGAGGTTTCACCGCGGCATCATATAAAGCATCTTTAAAACCCAATTGTACAAACATGAGAATATCGGCAAAGGATATCCCCGCGACTGCTACTAATAGTCTGGTTTTTTCTCTGGTTAATTGTAGCCAAGCTAAGGGGGTTTTTCCAAACATGATTTTTGGTAGTGGGTAATGGGGACTGGGTAATGGGTAATGGGGAGGATGGGGAGGATGGGGAGG
>JBEDKD010000496.1:0-11299 GCA_041172365.1 Cyanobacteriota bacterium
GCACTAAGGTACGATTTTTTTTAACACTAAGGCACTAAGGCACTAAGGTACGATTTTTTTTAACACTAAGGCACTAAGGCACTAAGGTACGATTTTTTTTAACACTAAGGCACTAAGGTAAGAAAAGAGAGTTTTTGTGAGTGATTTTATTTCCCTCTTTTTTAGGCAACAAACGCGAGTACCGACGCGGGGGAACCCGATCCCTCAAGTAGTTTTAAAATTCCAATTACTAAGGTAATACCATAGGGCGGTAATTGATCGAGATTTGTCAGATTTTCTAAGACTATACCTTGGGATTTTAGCATTAATTGATTCGCGGTAAATGAGTTATCATTACCCGCGTCTATTCCGTGGGTATCAATCCCGACTCCGGCAATTTTTCTCTCGTTTAAAAGATACGCGATCGCGTCTTTACTAAACCCCGGAAAATGTAATTTTCCGTGAGTATCAGCTTTGAGAAATTTTTGAGGATTGTCCCATTTTTCCTGCCAACCTGTGTAAAGCAAAACGGCACAATTTGACGGAATTTGATGGTATTTTTTTTCCCAGGCTAAGACATCAGCTATGGTTAAAACTGAATCTAAACTTGTCTCGGTTTGGGAACGAAAGTCAATAACGATCGCGGGCATGACAAGAGATTGAGGTGAATATTGATCGATAGAAATACCGTTTTTATCAAAAGTATTGGGGGCATTAATATGAGTACCACTATGCTCTCCCATCGAGAATTTTCGCAGATAATAACCATCGGAATTGATTTGGGCGACGGTTTCAAATTCTACAGGTGGATCACCCGGCCAAATGGGAATAGAAGGTTGAATTATATGACTTAAATCGACGATTTTTTGGTAATTAATAGTCTTCATTTTTGATTGATTTATGATTGATATTAACTTGATATTTTAGCATGGAGAAACCGGGTTTATGAGGGCGAAGCATTCCGGCAGATAAGTTATTGGTTATATACCGAGATTGATTGCCGGAATGCTTCGCCCCTACCTGTGAATCTTTACGTCTGAAGATAATAATTTCTATTACCCATTACCTATCACCCATTCCCCATTCTCTTATGAAATTTTTAAGACTTGTACCCATTCGCCTTGGGAAATCAATTTTTGACCGATAGGTAACATCCCCAATCCTGTTGTTTGTGCTAAATTAATTAAATTACCGGAACTTTGACTACCTCCCGCTAAATCAAATTCATACATTCCATCGACTAATTGTAGTTTACCCCATACATAACTTTCCCGTTTGCCATCGGATTTTAAATCATAGCGCGATCGTGCTTTGACAAAAACTGGATTCCAAAGCTCTGGTATCATTCCTGACATTTTTCTTAAAGCCGGTTGCACAAAGCGCCAAAAGGTAACAAGAGTGGATACTGGATTTCCGGGTAAACCAAAATAAAGGGTAGATTTTTTATTATTAAATGTCGCGACTGTCAGAGGTTTTCCGGGTTTTACCGCGACGGATTTAATCTGAATTGTACCCCCTAAAGATGACAAAATTTCTTCGATATAATCATAATCTCCTACGGAAACGCCTCCTGTTGAAAGTACGACATCCGCGAGGGAAATTGCCTGAGAAATTGCCTCTTTGAGTAAATGTTTCTGATCGGGAATTATTCCTAAATTTATCGGCTCAATTCCCATTGATATTAAAGCTGATGCTAAAGCATAACTATTTGAATCAACTATTTGACTCGGTTGTAAGGGTTTGTCGGGGGAAACTAATTCGTCTCCTGTTGCCAAAATCGTGACTCGCAAACGTCTATAAACGGGAATTTCTGTACATTTTGCCGCGGCTAAAATGGCGATTTCGGGGGCATTGAGGATAATTCCGGGTGTTAATAATGGGTTTCCTTGGTGATAATATTCTCCTTGATATCTGACGAAAGCTTTGGGTTGAGGTGATGTGAAAATAAGGACGCGATCGCGCTCTCGGCGAGTCTCTTCTTGTATGACAATTGTATCAGCACCCTTGGGCATCACTGCACCGGTGAAAATACGCGCGGTTTGTCCAGATTTAATGGTTAATTTAGGTTGATATCCCGCGGGAATTTCTTCGATAATATCGAGAATTACAGGATTTTCTGGACTACTGTTTTTGACATCCGCAAATCTTACCGCGTAGCCATCCATCGCGGAATTATCCCAATGGGGAAAGTCGAGACTACTGGTGACAGTTTCGGCTAAAATTCTACCCGATGCTGTTAATAAATTTACCGTTTCTCTATCCGGGGCTCCCTGGAGTGGATTCACTAAATTTAAAATGATGTTTTCCGCGTCTTTTACTGGTAACATAGTTTTTCTATCTAGGATTTCTGAGAGCAATTATACATGATGGGGGAAGCCTTCGGGTAGATTATTATGGCTTGCTGTCAAAGATTTTCTGCCGGAAGACTTACACCCTACCTTAAGTAGGTAGGCAAAATTAATTGTATGTTTTTGTGTTGATTTTACTTAACCACCGATAAAGAAGATCGGGCGGTTGAAACCGCGTCTACACAGACAAAACCCGCCTCCGCGGGTTTAATTTCTTCAGTAGGGGCGAATGGCATTCGCCCAATCAATCGCCCATTCAATCTAATAATAAAATATACAATTAATTTTGTGTTGGTACTTATCTCCCTTGGCGTTTTCTTGGTACAATTATGCTAAATTAAGAAATAGTCCTTTGAGGTAAGTCAAACTTTATGGCTAATTTATCGACTTTCAATGATGATGAAACCCACGATCGCGCTGAAACCGACTGGCGACTTTTTCAGCGTCTTATTCCCTACGCGTTGCGTAGTAAACGTCTTTTAATTGTTTGTCTAATTTTATTAATTCCTGTTTCGGTATCTGGTGCGATTCAACCCATTTTTATCGGACAAGCTATTTCTTTAATTCGAGGGGAACCTACTTATCAATTTCTGCAAAAATTAACTCTTTCTCAGGGGTTAAATTTTTTAGGTATTTTGTTACTATTAACTATTGTTATTCGTTTAGGAATGCAATCATTACAAGGGTATTTAGTGACTAAATTAGGTCAACAAATTACCGCGGATATTCGTAATGATTTATTTGATCATGTTTTGTCTTTGGCGGTTCGTTTTTTCGATCGCACTCCTGTGGGTAGATTAATTACTCGTCTTACCAGTGATGTCGAAGCGTTAGGTGATGTTTTTTCCACGGGCGCGATCGGTATTGTTAGTGATTTATTTTCTATTGTGGTAATCGCGATCGCGATGTTTAGTTTACAATGGCAACTCGCGTTAATTCTTATTTTGATAATGATTCCCGTTACCGCGTTAATCATTTATTTTCAACAACAATATCGCGTCGCGAATTACAAAACACGAGAGGAGCTTTCGGCTCTTAATTCTCAACTCCAAGAAAATGTTTTAGGAATTAATGTTGTCCAACTTTTTCGCCGTGAATTATTTAATGCAGAATTATTCCGCACTAATAACAATCGTTATATCAACGCGGTGGATGCAACTATCTTTTATGATTCCGCGGTTTCGGCAACTTTAGAATGGATCGCGTTAATCGCGATCGCGATCGTTTTATGGTTTGGAGGGAAAAGTGTATTACAAGAAACCCTCAACTTTGGTACTTTATCAGCCTTTATATTATTTTCCCAAAGATTGTTTGATCCCCTACGACAATTTGCCGAAAAATTCACCGCATTACAAGCGGGATTTACCGCGGTAGAACGGATTAACAATTTACTCAATGAAAATATCGAAATTAAAGACAGAAATTCCTCCCAGGGCAGTTTATCTAACCTAGAGATATCAGGGGAAAAAAGTGGCGAAATTATCTTTGAAGATGTCTGGTTTTCTTACAAAAAAAATGAATATGTCATTAAAGACTTAAATTTCCTAATTAAACCCGGAGAAAAAATAGCCTTAGTTGGTCCAACTGGGGCGGGAAAAAGTACAATTATCCGTCTGTTATGTCGTCTTTATGAGCCCACCCAAGGCCGAATATTAATTGATGGTATAGATATTCGAGATTTACCCCAAGCGGAATTACGACGACATCTAGGGGTGATTTTACAAGACGGATTTATTTTTGCCGGGGATGTCAAAAGTAATATTACATTAGGGGAAAATTACTCCCTCGAAGAGATTAAAACTGCCGCCAGAAACACTAATGTTAATCGTTTTATTGAAGAATTACCCCAAGGGTATGATACCCAATTACGCGAGCGAGGGACAAATCTTTCCGGTGGGCAAAAACAATTATTAGCTTTTGCTAGAGCCGCGATTCGTGATCCTAAAATTTTAGTTTTAGATGAAGCTACCGCGAGTTTAGATGTCGGTACAGAATCCTTAATTCAAGAAGCTTTAGAAAGGCTATTAGAGAGACGCACCGCGATTATTATTGCCCACCGACTTTCTACCATTAGAAGTGTCGATCGCATTTTTGTCTTAAAACGAGGTGAGTTAATAGAATCGGGAAGCCATGATCAATTATTGCAACAGGAAGGATTATACGCGAGTTTGTATAAATTACAAATGTTAGGCAGTTAACAGATTATTGCCTTTTATCCCCTGCCCGGTTTATCCTGTCTTAACCCGACAATTTTATCTGAAAAAACCCGGTTTCTGTCTTTGTCTTAAATGTCTTAGCCAAACAAGGGAATAATTTTACTTGGCTCCCACAAATTATACACTAATAGGAAATTTTATCATGGAAAGAATCCTCGAACCGGAAGTAATGGATACTTGGGAAGAAGCTATTGATTATGACTCAATGGATTTCACTGAAGTTAACACCGTTTTTGCCCAAAGTGCCATCAATTTAGGGCCGAAAATAGGTAAAATTCTTGACGCGGGTACTGGCACTGCTCGCATTCCGATTATTATCGCGAAACTTTCTCCCCAATGGCATCTCACTTGTATTGATTTATCGGCAAATATGCTTAAAGTGGGTGCTATTAATGTCGAAAATGCGGGGGTGACATCTCAAGTTAAACTGGAATTAGTCGATGCTAAACAAATGCCTTATCATAACCATGAATTTGATATGGTAATCTCTAATAGTATTATACATCATTTACCTGATCCTTTACCATTTTTGCGTGAAGTTAAACGGGTGTTAAAACCTCATGGGGGTTTGTTTTTAAGAGATTTATTACGTCCTCAAGATCGAGAAACAAGAGATAATTTAGTGGAAATGTACGCGGGAGACTGTAATGAGCGTCAAAAACAGTTGTTTCGAGATTCTCTGCACGCGGCTTTTAGTTTAGCCGAAATTACACATTTGTTGGCAGAAGCCGGATTAACGGATGTCAAAATTTATCAATCTTCCGATCGACATTGGAGTGTGGAAAAAGCCTGGATGGATAATATAGTCATTCCCAATAAAAATGAGACGCGTTAAATCTAGCAAATTCTTACTGTGACTATTTTTTTTATTTCTCAATCTTAGTTGAAATAATTATATTACTTCCTCTGAATTCCTTCCTCTGAATTCCCTCTTCCTTAGTGCCTTAGTGCCTTTGTGGTGTATTACTTCTGAGCAATTCCCTCTTCCTTAGTGCCTTAGTGCCTTTGTGGTGTATTACTTCCTCTGAATTCCCTCTTCCTTAGTGCAGTGAGAAACCGGGTTTTTCCAGATACTTTTGTGGGAAGCCGAAATCTTGAGAAAAAACCCGGTTTCTGGGCAACCACAGGGGGATTGCCCCTACATATCCTCCGTATCTCCCTGACACACCCATGCACCCCAATAATAGGGGTGTTTTAATGGTGGCAAATCCCCTTGACTTTCTATCACTTCTGGTGATATAATATTGTTAGGAAATAACTCTTTTAGTACCTCCATCCCCAGGGACGATTGTGCCAATTGTTTCAGGGTAATTGTGCGGATATAAGTTTGTGCTTCCTGTAACGATTCCCCGCGTCCTAAACCTTTTTTTAGGTTCTCAAATAAGCGATTCATTAATAAAATACTCGCTTTTTCTGGGACTTTCCATAAACTCATAATTAGGGTTTTTGCTCCCGCAACAAAGAAGGCTCGCCGCAATCCAAAAACGCCTTCTCCTGCTTCTACGTCTCCTAATCCTGATTGACAAGCTATTAATAGCGCGAGCTCCGTTCCCCACAAATCAACACCCGCGATGTCTTGGGCAAAAACAATGCCTTTGCCTGCTTTTTCTGGCAGTTTCTCGCCGGATAGCCAATTTTTTGCCCCGGTAAATGCTAAACCTGAACGCATCATTGGGTTTTCAATTTTTGCCGACAAAAGATGCCGACTCGTGGGAGCAGATGGGGAAGGAAAAAGTCGCGTTTCTGGGCTGTTTTTGCCTATCTCTTCTTTTAATTGCGTCGCGAAGTTTTGCAGCCAATTGGCTAAGTTTTCCAGTCCATTTTTTTCTAGGGATGTTACTGCTATTTGCATTTCTTTCAGCAAGTCTTCATCGAGTAAATGGCTGTTTCTTGCTAAAATATCTCCTTCTTCTCCATTTTGACAAGTTAGTAATTCCATCACTATTTTAACATATTCATCCTGTTTCTGCAACCAAAAGCCGTGGGTAGCCACCAGGAGAATTTGCGGAGATTTGGCGCGTGTTAAATGAGTGGTAATCGCGTCTTTTTGTAGGTAGGGTTTCACGCCTAATGTCTCGGCAACGGCTGTGGCTAAATAACCGGTACTTTCGGCACGGTTAAAAGAGGTATCTGATAGCTGACTGAGAAGTTCGCCTGGGCATAAATTATCTTCGTTTAGGGGAATTGATGGATCTAAATCAAACTGAGGATCTCCAATAATTAAGGGTTTTCCGGGTTGTCGTTTCACCTCAATTTTGCGCCGCAATACATCCCTCCCTACTGTTAAATAGGAGATAGCAAAATCATCCATTAAGCGCGTCTCTCCTTCATCATAAGGGAGAATATTAAACGGGACTACATTCAAATTGCCATCGGGGGCAATAATCAGATGACGACTAGAACCAATAACGGCACGGATCGGATCAAAAATGGCTTTTCTTAGTTCAATTCCCGTGGCTAAATCTTCCGGTTTATTGAGAGAAAATTGATTGAGAGAAACCGACTCAGGTTCGGGATTTTCGTCAAACATATCCATTTGAGTAGGGAAACGGCATTGCCCTGTCCCTACGGAATCGCGGAAAATGTGAATTAATCGATCGATGGGTTCGGCTTCCCCTAAGTCAATCATCTCGACTTGGGAAGGCTGTCCCGCAGCTAAGGTAAAAGCTAAATAACGCGCTGGTTTCCATTTACTTTCACCCTCCGCCTCAACTGCTTTGAAATCAAAGACATCAAAGCGGACAAATTCAATTAAGGTGGAACCTGACGGTAATTCTAAAGCCACAGCCCGCCTGTCGCCGATTTGTTCTTGCAATTGAATTTCTGGGACTTCCCGCGCTAATTCTCTCTCTAATTGATCGCAGTCTATTTGCAGTTTCTTTAAGGCTTCTTGGTAAATGTCTTTTTCTCCGGGTTCGGGTTGAGAATAGGTGCGCTCAAGCAATAGATCGCAATTTTCCCGCCACTGTTGGAATTTGTCTTTTAAGTGAGGATAAAGATCACCGTAAATAGCTTGGTTGAAGGCAGCCAGGGCGGATGCGCTTAAGGCTTTGCGTTTGAGGGTGAGGTTGAGGGCTGCTTTTTTGGCGGCCTTGGAGTGGGAGAAATAGCTGTAAACTAGGGAGATGAAGGCTTGAAAATTACCTCGGATTGTTTGCAGGTAGGCAAGACGATCGCGATCTGAACTAGAGGCAAAAATATTGCGAATGACACTATCTTCGATTTTGCTTGCCTGTCGCATCAGTTTGAAGGCGAGAAGGGCGCGATCGGTAGCCGCGTAGAGTCCGGCTAAGTTATTGAGATGAGTGGCAAGTTGGGGATGTCGTGGTGGTAGGGACACGCGAACGATTTCTAGGGCTTCCAAGTACAGGGGTTCGGCTTCCTGGTAGCGGTTGAGAGTACGATAGAGGTTGGCTAAGTTATTGAGATCAGTGGCAAGGCTGGGATGTCGTGGTGGTAGGGACTCGCGATCGATTTCTAGGGCTTCTTGGTACAGGGGTTCCGCTTCCTGGTAGCGGTTGAGAGATTCATAGAGTCCCCCTAAGTTATTGAGATGAGTGGCAAGTTGGGGATGTCGTGGTGGTAGGGACTCGCGATCAATTTCTAGGGCTTCTTGGTACAGGGGTTCCGCTTCCTGGTAGCGGTTGAGAGTACGATAGAGTCCCCCTAAGTTATTGAGAGCCGCGGCAAGTTGGGGATGTCGTGGTGGTAGGGACTCGCGAACGATTGCTAGGGCTTCCAAGTACAGGGGTTCGGCTTCCTGGTAGCGGTTGAGAGATTCATAGAGTAGAGCTAAGTTATTGAGATGAGTGGCAAGACTGGGATGGCGGGGGGGTAGGGACACCCGAACTATCGCGATCGCTTCTTGGTACAGGGGTTCCGCTTCCTGGTAGCGGTTGAGGGATTTATAGAGTGAGGCTAAGTTATTTAAACTCGTTGCTACCTGGGGATGTTTATCCCCCCAGATTTCCCTCGCCAATGTTAATGCTTCTTCTGCAATGGTGCTCCCCTCGCCAAACTTCGCCTCGTTAAGGATTCGCATCACCTCTTGGTTGAGCTGTTCCCAGTATCGTTTTCTAGGGCTAATTATGTTACCTAATAAGTTTCCCAATATCTCCTTTACCATGTAAATTATCAACTTAAGCATTGTTCTCTCTCCTGAAGTTTTGCTAAACGTCAATTGGCTGTGATGCTAGGGGAAATGAACCAATATTTAGGGAAGTGTAACGGTATAGTCCATATAGAGGATAGAAGATTTGGGGCAACCTTCCAAATATTTTAACAGTTCTTGCAGGTGGCATTCTTGCAACGGCAAAGGATTTTGATCGGGTTTCGGCAACCAATCAATAGTGGGAGAATTCGGGGCAATAATCGCGACTATTTCCTCCTTCCCAGGAATACCACTAACTTTAAAGGATTTTTGCTTGGAGTTTTCCTGTGGTAATACCACTTTACCAGGTTTCAGATAGGATTGAGGGGCAAAAAAGGAAGGACACAAACACCATAGCCTCCCAGAAGTTCCTTTGTCTAAGAGTATTAAATAGCCAGTGGTTTCGAGTTCAAGGTGGAATTGAATCTGACTACCCAGCTTCACTTTTTTGCCATCATCGCTTAGTGGTTCGAACATGTCCAGGGTAGAAATTTCTGGGAGGATTTCCGGCCTCATTTTGTCAGTCGGGGTTGCTTTTAGTTTGAGTTGATTCCACAGTTGTTCTAAGGTTAGCAGAGTTTCTGTAATTAATCCCCGTGCTTTTGCCCATTGAGGAAATAGCTCATTCCGTAACCATGCTTTGCCAATTTTCCAGCGGCCTTTTGTAATTTTCTTAAAGTCGCACCCTTCATCTTCGAGTTTCTTGCAAATGCTTTTCAACCGCTCACGCAAAACAATCTCTGGCTCGTTTCCCTTCGTTCCTTCTAGCAAATCATTTTCCCACTCGTCCGCGAAAGTCTTATCGTTTAATTCGGCATATTGTTCGCGGAATCGCTTGACAAAGACTAGCCGATTTTTGCCAGTAAAGCAAAAGTGAGTAGCCATTGCTTCGAGGAAATCTGTCTCGTGATCTTCATATCTGGGTAGGTTCATTGTCTTAACCTTTGAAATAGGATGATAACATTTTGACAAAGGTTGAGGCGTTTGGCAAGTACCGATCTACTTGTTTCTACTAATTTCTACTAATTTCTATTTTACCTCTGAAAATTTGTTGGTTTCTATTAAATAATGATGTAGGGGCGGGTTCGCCAATATCTCAAAATATCAGCGACTAAACTGGAAAACCCGCCCCGCCCCCTAGAGGATAAAGAGGGGCGGGTTTATTAAAGTTGTAAATTTTAATCAATATCTGGGTGAACCCGCCCCTACAGGATTTATCGGTTATAATTTATGGAAAATGATAGAAAAAAACACTCTATAAAAATCTATGTTTTTCTACATATTTCTCTCTTGACATAATTCTACTTGTCTCTATCTTAGTCCCTTGAAAACTTCAGAAAAGTCGATTAATTTAGGTGCATTGTCAAGCAGATAAAACCTATGATACTCAAAAAATTACCGAAGATTCACATTACCGATCGCGTGGTATTCGTCCCTCCGACATGGGCAGATTTCCCAGAAGTTTATGATATTTTGTCTAATCCCAAAGTGATGCAATATGTCACCACCGGAGCGCGTTCAAAATCGGAAGCCATAGCCGAATTCAGTAGCTGGAACGAACACCGGGAAAAGCACGGGTTTGGCCCTTATCTCGTCCGTTGTAAACGCGAAGGAAACCTCATTGGTTTTGCCAAGCTCTATCTCAGCGATCGCGATCCATCGGTGCAGGTGGGCTACTGTGTACAGGAACACTTATGGGGCCTGGGATTAGGCACAGAAATCGCGAAAGGTTGTCTGGAAGTGGGATTTCAATATTTACAAGAGGAGGAATTAGTGGCTTTCGCGAGAATTGAAAATAAGGCATCTCGCCGTATCTTAGAAAAAGTGGGAATGCAGTGTCAAACTGATAATTTCCGACAGGAAAATCGTGTTTATGCTCGCTATAGTATCGACGCGGCTCAATATTTCCACATCCAAGGATTGCGACAGGCTTCTTAGCTGATGACAGGGTGGGCATTGCCCACCTTTTCCATTGCAAAATCACTCAAAAATTGGAGCTAAAATAATGGATAATAAGTGTCCCGAAATCTATTGTCCCTGGGTGAGAGATACCCAAGACGCGGATCATTATTGTTGCTTACGTTGTGGTAAAGACAGGTGGGTAAACCGCTCATCAAATTCAAATAATGATTGGTGGCTTTGGATTTTGCTGTTTTTTATTGCGCTTATTATCGCGATCATGATGGGATGAGATCACAAGAAACCGGGTTTCTGACAAGCATCGCAGGCAGGATGCCCGCGCCACAAGTTTCTCACATCAGCCGCGATCGCGTCCCTTTTGGCCTCAAGAAACCGGGTTTCTGTCTGAGACTTCTCGAATCGTCGAGGTTTACTGAAGAAACCCGGTTTCTAAACAGTTAAAAGGATTACACATTTTTCATCTCTGAAATTCGTGTAATCCCTATAATTTGTGTTCCTTCTTATTTATGGCAAAAAGTTATTTCAAAATACCCGAAATTGTCGCAACCTTAGACGACTTGATCGAAGGAGCCACAAATGTCTTAGCATAAAGATTGGGATTCTCTTGGGCAATTTGAGTATATGACTGACGCACTTCCGCGTTTACCGCGACTGTCTTCACATCATAAACTTGTGTTGCCATTTTC
>JBEDKD010000497.1:0-3841 GCA_041172365.1 Cyanobacteriota bacterium
GTGTCTTTGTGGTTCATAGGATTTCACCTTATGAAACCCCGACAATTTCACTCCGACAAAAAAAGGACTTCTTTGTGCCTTTGTGTCTTTGTGGTTCATAGGATTTCACCTTATGAAACCCATGCCGATAATTTTCCTGCGACAAAAAACGGGTTTCCTGAACAATACCCTCTGGATGTCACCCTTAGAGGCAAGCAATTTCAGAAACTACCCCCATGAAACCCGATTTGGGTTTTGCGGCAGGGATTTTTAATGAGCTACCCCAAGGTAATCCCCCCTAAAGGGTGAGATTTTGGCGAAGGTATTGTCTAGGGAAATTCGTTATTGAGAGGAGATGTTTCGCAAAAGAAACCGGGTTTTTGCATCCTTCTCCAAACAACAAACTTTAGGGATTAGGAACTTCCGCGGCGCTACTCACATTTTCTAAGATTAAATTAGGACAACTGCGCTTGATGAGGCCCGTCAACACTTTACCCGGTCCAATTTCCACAACTTTCTCAATACCTTGTAAGGGTAATTCCAAACAAATTTCGCGCCAACGCACTCCCCGTACCATTTGTTGCATGAGACGATTTTTTAAGATTTGTCCATCAGTAGTAGGAGTGGGTTCCACATTCGACATGACTAAACATTTAGCATCAGAAAAGCGGATAGTTCTCAATAATTTTTCAAACTCCGACGCGACAGGTTGCATTAAAGGGGAGTGAAAAGCGCCCGAAACATTTAATTTAACAGCCCGTTTCACTTTCACCTTTGATAAAAGGTCTTCCACCACTTCAGGTTTTCCCGAAATGACAACTTGAGAATCACTATTGTCATTAGCTAGGACAACATTCGACGTATATTGTATTTGTAATTCTAATTGTTGGCGGTCAAAACCAATGAGCGCGACCATTTGACCCCCCGAAGCCGTATCCATTAATTCCGAACGACGTTTAACTAACTTTAAACCCGTTTCAAAGTCAAAAACACCCGCGGCATAAAGAGCCACATATTCCCCTAAACTATGACCTGTAACTAAATTAGGAAGAAAACCCTTGGCCTTCATTAAATCGACTAAAATGCTTTCCACTACAAAAAGACAAGGTTGAGTGTAAAGGGTGCGAGAAAGTTTAGTTTCATTACTTTGACAAACTTCGGGAACCGACCACCCTAAGATTTTTTCCGCGTGTTCAAATCTCGTTTTCGCCTTGGGTATATTTAATAAATCAATACCCATGCCGAGAGCTTGAGAACCTTGTCCTGGGAAAACCCATGCTGTGTGAATCATATTGCCTATGTTTTTCGGTGTTGAGAGTTGTCAGTTGTTAAGTAAGTTGAGAATGCCTAGTAAGTATAACTTAGTCAACTTACAGAAGCTTCTTTTTGTCTAAAAAGACTCGGAAATGGAGACAAATACCATCATCCCATTGTCAGAGCATTGATATTTAAAGAATTGTTGTCAACATGGAGTAAGTAGTCCTTGATAAATACCTTAATATTTTCATCCTGATATTCAAAATCAACATCCTCGTTTTTTTTCTGCACTCAAATTGTGGATGAGGGTATGAAAGGGCGAAAAATATAGTAACGCCCTTGTTACTCATTGCCCATCGCGTCCTATCCCTGATGTATCACCTCTTTAATCCGATTGTGTATTTTCTTGATCAAACTTTTATCAATAGAATCTTGAGATTAACGACCCCATTGAAAAACTGCCGCGCCCCAGGTTAAACCTGCGCCAAATCCAGCCGTTACAATGGTATCACCTGGTTGAATTTTCGCAGCCCGTACCACTTCATCTAACGCGAGGGGGATAGAGGCGGCGGATGTATTGCCATAGGTACTCAAATTACTAATCACTTTTTCGGGGGAAATTTTCAATCGTTGTGCTACGGCATCAAGAATGCGTTGGTTAGCTTGGTGTAATAATAACCAGTCAACATCTGCAACCGTTAGAGAAGCCCGACACAAAGCTTTTTCGATTACTTCTGGCACTTTATTGACAGCAAAACGATATATTTCTTTCCCTGTCATCGTAATAGGGTGAAATGTACCTTGACCAATTGTAACACCCTCTAGTAGTTCTTTCAGTTGGGGACGATAGGCGAGATTCAGACAACCATTTTGAGTTCCATCACTGCGAATTTCAAACCCCAAAAGCCGATCGCGCCCATTAGCCTGCATCACAATAGCACCCGCGCCATCACCAAACAAGACACAAGTGTTACGATCGCCCCAATCCACCCAACGGGAAAGAATATCTCCACCAATCAATAAGACATTGTGATACACCCCAGTGCGAATAAATTGGGCCGCCGTCACCATCCCAAAGACAAAACCAGAACACGCGGCTGTCAAGTCAAAGGCCACCGCGGAAGTCGCGCCAATTTTAGCTTGAATTTGATTCGCGGTACCAAAGAGGTCATCTGGGGTAGAAGTCGCTAAAATAATCAGATCGATGTCTGTGGGCTGTATTTGCGCCATTTCTATCGCGTTTAACGATGCCTGGGACGCGATCGTGCATAAAGAGACATCAACCCCAGCCAACCGTCGAGAACCAATACCTGTGCGAGAGGAGATCCACTCATCAGAAGTATCGACTACTTGACTTAACCCCTTATTATCCAAGGAAGTTGCCGGAGCACAAGAACCAGTCCCCGTGATGGCAACGCCGACCCCTAAATCCTGCAACATTACTCTCCCGTTATTTGCTTGCCTATAGCCAAACTTCTCTAGCTTTTTGCTTCTTGTTGCTGACCTTTTTTCTGGAACTGCGTGTGTAAACGATCAAGAACTTGATGATCTACTGCTTGTTGGGCTAAACGCACCGCACTACAAATAGATGCGGCTTCGGAGGAACCATGACTAATGACACAAATTCCATCGACACCCAACAATAACGCGCCTCCATGTTCCACATGATCCACGCGATCGCGGAACCGTCTGAGACTCGGTTTGAGCAAGACTGTCGCGAGCTTACTCTGAATATCTGATGATAATTCTTCCTTAAGAATTTTCAGGACGATATCACCTATCCCTTCAGCAAATTTTAATAAAACATTGCCGACAAAACCATCACAAACGATGACATCAAAACGTCCTGTCAATATATCTCGCCCCTCCGCGTTTCCCTCAAAGAAAATTTGGGGGTTATTCCCCAGCAATTCATGGGTACGCAGGGCTAAATCATTACCCTTGGATGGTTCTTCCCCAATATTTAGCAAACCAATTTTGGGATCTTTCACGCCTAAGACATCTTGGCTATAAATTGACCCCAACACAGCAAATTGCTCTAAATATTTAGGCCGACAGTCAACATTTGCACCGACATCTAAAATTAATACCCGTTTATCGGGGTTTAATGTCGGGAATAGGGCACCGATCGCGGGGCGATCGATACCGGGCAGACGACCTAAACGTAGTAAGGCCCCTGCCATCGCGGCCCCTGAATGACCCGCAGAAATCACCGCGTCCGCACGTTTCTGTTTCACTAAGTCCATTGCCACATTAATAGAAGCTTTGGGCTTACGTTTCAGCGCACTTAGGGGTTCTTCGTGCATTTCCACCGTCCCTTCGGAGGAGACGATTTCTGGCATAGGTAGATCGTGATGTTTAATCGATGCTTCGATTTGTTCTGGATCGCCGACTAGGAGAATGTCAACCCCTAATTCTTTCTGTGCTTTCAGCGCTCCAGCAACTATTTCGGAAGGGGCATGATCCCCTCCCATAGCGTCTATTGCAATTCTTGCGCGAGATGATCCCATTGACCAATGTTTGAGAAACCGTAAAAATTCTATCAGGAAGTGGCATATCAATGTCGATCTCTGACAAGAATAGTGATTGGGGATTTGTCTCTGGG
>JBEDKD010000498.1:0-7788 GCA_041172365.1 Cyanobacteriota bacterium
CCTCAGTAGGGATGGGGGATTGGGGAATTAATAATTGTTAATTATCAATTATTAACCTTCTTCGTTCCTTCTTCCTTTGTGCCTTTGTGCCTCTGTGCCTTTGTGGTTCATTCCTTCTCCCTCCTTCCTTCTTCCTTCTTCCTTCTTCCTTCTTCCTTCTTCCTTCTTCCTTCTTCCTTCTTCCTTCTTCCTTCTTCCTTCGTTTAAGGTTGTTTGGGAGTTGCCATTTGAATGACGGGAGTAGCAGGATTTTTGAGGTCAAGATAGGATATTTTACTAAAATCGAGTTGTTTTGGTAATTCTCGCATTTGATCAAGGACTTGCAATTGTTCTGGTAACTGGGGAGTATAGGGGCCTAAATGGACTAAACCTAAGTCGGTTTTGAGAATGATATTGCCTGGATCTTGCCAATCAACTTCTAAGATTTTCACTCGACTGCTACTAAGAGTTTGGTAAAATTTAGGCCAATAAGTGCCATATTGTTGAATACGACCTATTACTTTAAGGGTTGGTAATGTCATTGTCTTTCCACTGCTGGAAAGGAAGTCATTTGTCTTGGTAGATGTTGTTTCTATTCTTTGATAACTTTCTAAGGGCATCCAATTACCGTTAATATCTAGCCATCCTGTTTTTTGGACGGATTGGTTATTAGTCGATGACATACTACTGCCTGGGGGCATGGGCGTGGTTTCGAGCGCGATCGCGACGGGACGTTTTTCTTTAACTTGAATAGTTAAACCGGGGGGAAATAAATGACGGGTGACATTAGCTTTGGCAATGGGACCGGAAGATTCTAATTTTTTCGCTAAGGAGTTGGGTTCGATCCCCCATAGAGATTGAGGATAGGAAAGAGAAAGCATTAAGCGAATTGTGGGAGGGGAAAGCAATTGATTTCCCTCTACTTTTATTTGTTCGGGTTTTTCCAGTTTCCAAATCGGTTGCGCGATCGCCCATAATACTCCATAAGTCACACTAAAAACGGTGATGCTTTGCCAAAGGATCTGACTTAATTTCTGCCGTCGCTGACGACGCAACCTTTGACGGCGTAGCCCTAATTCTTTTTGAGAGATCGCGGAAATATTTGTCATAGCCGAAGGAAGTAAGGAAGAAGGAAGAAGGAAGAAGGAAGAAGGAAGAAGGAAGAGGGCCCTTCGACTACGCTCAGGGTAAAAAGAGGGAAGAAGGAAGAGGGCCCTTCGACTACGCTCAGGGTAAAAAGAAGGAAGAAGGAAGAAAGCCCTTCAGATCCCTTCGACTACGCTCAGGGCGAGTCGCTCAGGGTGAAAAGAAGGAAGAAGGAAACAGCCCTATTACCAATTACCGATTACCAATTACCGATCCTATATATTTAGTCTGTATTATATTTATTTTGAGAATAATCGACCTAGAATAAGTTTAGCGCGATCGCGCCTCTTCAACTCCATAAGATATTTACTCTTGACCCCTTGACAAAAATCACCTATCTATGATAATAATCAAAGAAAATCGGCAATGTCGGGCCAAAAAAATCTATGAGTCCCTTAGAAAAATTCATCCAAGAGATTAAATATTTAACCAAAGATGAGGGATTCCTTCATTTTATGGAAACGATAGAGGGAGTGGTCTCAAAAGTCCTCTCCTTAGCAATGGTTGGGGTGATTTTATATTCCGTAATTGACCTGAATTTTTTCCTCTTGCAGCAATTATTATCCTCAAAAAATCCGGCAGATAAAGATAATCTTTTTGAGATATTTGGTTTATTTCTTAATGTATTAATTGCTTTAGAGATATTAGAGAATATCTCAGCTTATCTCAAAAAGCACGTTATTCAAGTGGAATTAGTGATCGTAACTTCTTTGATCGCGGTGGCTCGAAAAATTATTATTCTGGATTTGGAAAAAAAGGATTGGACTGATTTAATGGGGTTAGCTTGTGCAATTTTAGCTCTTTCTCTTAGTTATTGGTTGGTGCATCACTCTCAAAAAAAACAGGCTGATAAATAATCTATCCATAAATTGACTATGAAACCCAAAATTACGAGCCAAATAGCATGGCAACAAGCCGAAATTCTGATGCAGCCCGCGTTAATTCGCTTAATTGATAATATCCGAAACCACTTAGATAAATCTCTTTGGAAAGGAACTTATCAAGAAATTTCTACTCCTATTCCGGGTTATCAACTGTGTTTAGAACATCAAGGGGAACAACGATATATTGATATCTGGGAACTTTGTTATCAAATTTGTTTTACTAACTATCAACCGACTCATGGAGAAATGGAGAGTATTGAAGTGGAAATTGATACCACTTTAATTAATGAAGAGGGAGAGGTTGATTGGAATCTTTTAGACACAAAATCACGTCTTATTGTTGAGGATATTTTTGCTAATTTACCTGCCTTAAACTCTTAAAATAACCCCAGTTTCTATACCAAATACAAATAAACCAGGTTTCTGAGGGTGACGAGCAACTTAGCTTAAAATAGATTTAGCTAAAAGTAACTATGGGTTATTTTGTTCCCGTTTGTATTTTCTTAAAGGATAAATATGATTGAAGCTTTACAGGATATTCAAACCCGCGCAGGTGCTATCTTTTCTGATTTATCGAAGGGGGCAAAAATCCCCCTTTCTTTTGGTAATGATGCTGAGGCTATTCAGGCGACAAAAGAGGGAGTTGCTTTGTACGATCGCGCCCATTGGGGAGTATTAGAAATATCCGATGACGATCGCGTTCGTTTTTTACATAACCAAAGTACAAATAACTTCAACATTTTACAACCCGGTACAGGATGTGATACAGTGTTTGTCACTTCCACCGCGCGTACAATTGATCTAGCCACAACCTATCTGACGGAAGATAGCATTATTGTCATCCTTTCTCCCAACCGCCATCAATACTTATTCCAATGGCTTGATCGGTATATTTTTCCGATGGATAAAATCCAACTAAAAGATATCACAAATTCTACGGCTCTTTTTAGTTTAATCGGTCCAGAAAGTCATCAACTTTTAGAAAAATTAGGAGGTATTTCCTTAGCAGAAAAAGCCTACGCGACTCATCAAATCATGGAAATTTCAGGGATTTCCGTGCGAGTTTGCCTTGGGAGTAGTTTAGCCTCTCCAGGTTATACCTTAATTGTCAATGCCGAGGAAGCCTCAAACTTGTGGCAAATCTTGATCGAAAATGGGGTAATTCCGATGGGCGATCGCGTCTGGGAAAGATTGCGAATCGAACAGGGGCGGCCGATTCCCGATGCCGAATTAACCGATGATTATAACCCCTTAGAAGTGCGTCTTTTAAATACCATTTCCTATGAAAAAGGCTGTTATATTGGACAAGAAACCATCGCCCGTTTGAACACCTATAAAGGAGTCAAACAACATCTTTGGGGGATTCGTTTATCAGAGAAAGTCGAACCCGGAGAAGTGATAATGATGGGAGAAGAAAAAGTAGGTAAACTCACCAGTATTACCGCAACAGAATCCGGTTATTTTGGTTTAGGTTATATTAAAACCAAATGCGGTGGAGAAGGTTTAAAAGTCAAAATTGGCGACAGAGAAGGTGAAGTCGTAGATGTTCCCTTTTTGTCCAAGTCTTAAATTTTCACAGTTTTGGGATTATTAAACACAAAGGCACAAAGGCACAAAGGAGGATTTTACATCCGGGTTGAGGTTAAGGAATTCAGAGAAGAAATGCCCGGGCTTGCTCTTCTCTTTGTGTCTTTGTGTCTTGGTGGTGATATATATATTCTGTTTCTACCCGTGCTAATTTTTCACAGTTTTGGGATTATTAAACACAAAGGCACTAAGGCACTAAGGGGGATTTTACATCCGGGTTGAGGTTAAGGAATTCAGAGAAGAAATTTTCACAGTTTTGGGATTATTAAACACAAAGGCACTAAGGCACAAAGGGGGATTTTACATCAGGGTTGAGGTGAACTATGAAGAGAAGAAATGCCCCGGAGTATCACTTTTTTCCAAGGGAAATTATCTCTCTTTTCTTTCCTCTGTGTCCTTTGTGCCTTTGTGGTTATATCATAAAAAAAAACTGCTAGGATGGGAGGAGTTAATTACTTTGACTTCGGGGGTTTGACTTCAGGCTCAGGGGCTTTGATTTCAGGTTCGGGGGCTTTTAATGCCGCGTCTAAAATTGTGCGGGCTGCTTCGGCTTGGCCTCTGGCTTCTCGATATCTTAAGTTCGCGATCGCGAAGTTTTTGAGGACCTTAAACCCGTCTTTCAAGCGCGAAACTTCTTCGGCACTAACGACTTCATCGGCAAATAATATATCAATGGCTTCTCGCACTTTTAAAGCTTCTTCCCGTAATTCCATCACTTTTAACTTTAAAGTGGCTAAATTACTTAATACTTGTACTGCCTCTGTTACCGCGTCCTCTTCTTCTGTGATAACTTCTTCATCTTTGACTTCGATGAATTGTTTGGGCCCAAAACCCTCTGGTAATTCCGTTGGTAATTTCCCGGCTTCTAACATTTCCATTAATTGATCCATTGCTTTCTCCCTGTTTTTGGGAGAGTCATTGCCCCGAACGCTTAAAATGATTTCAGGACTCTGTGCAAGTGTGTATCTGACCATTTTTTTACCTGAGAAGTTGTCAACTAACTGTTATCATAAAAAATTATTGTCATTGATCTACAGGAAATTAAGGCGCTTAATGGCGGGATTACCTCAAATTTCGTACAATAACATTTATTACTGAATTGAGAGGAACGCGATCGCATGACAGGAATGACGCTCACGGAAAAAATCTTGGCCAAAGCCTCCAAGCGCTCTAAAGTGGAACCTGGAGAAAATATCTGGGTGGATGTGGACTTATTAATGACCCATGATGTCTGTGGCCCCGGTACGATTGGTGTCTTTAAACGGGAGTTTGGCGCGGATGCGAAGGTTTGGGACCCGGAAAAAATTGTTCTCATCCCTGATCACTATATCTTTACCGCGGATGAGCGTGCCAACCGTAATGTCGATATCCTCCGCGACTTTGCTCATGAACAAGGCATTAAATATTTTTACGATATTACTGATCGTTCTAATTTTAAAGCCAATCCTGATTATAAGGGTGTTTGTCATGTCGCGTTAGCCCAAGAAGGCCATACTCGTCCGGGGGAAGTCCTCTTTGGTACGGATTCTCATACTTGTAACGCGGGTGCTTTTGGACAATTTGCTACGGGTATTGGTAATACTGACGCGGCTTTTATTTTTGGTACTGGTAAACTTTTAATTAAAGTGCCCGCGACGATGCGGTTTGTCCTTAATGGGGAAATGCCTAAGTATTTATTGGCTAAGGATTTGATTTTACAAATTATTGGCGATATTGGGGTATCGGGTGCTAATTATCGCACGATGGAATTTGCCGGGACTGCCATTGAGAATATGACAATGGAGGAGCGGATGACTTTATGTAATATGGTGATTGAAGCGGGTGGTAAAAATGGCACGATCGCGCCGGATGATACTACTTTTGAGTATGTGCGATCTCGGACGGATAAACCCTTTGAAGCCTTTTATACCGATGGGGATGCTCTATTTTATCACGATACAGTCTACGATGTGTCCCAATTAGAACCCGTAGTCGCGAAACCCCATTCCCCTGATAATCGAGAATTAGCACGCAATTGCAAAGATGTGAAAATTAACCGAGTGTATATCGGCTCCTGTACGGGGGGCAAAACCTCGGACTTTTTCCACGCGGCGCAAATTATCAAAGGAAACCAAGTCAAAGTTCCTACTTACATCGTCCCCGCGACTCAGAAAGTCTATGAGGATCTCTTTACCGTTAAATATGAAGGGCAAACTCTCTCGGAAATTTTCTTAGCCGCGGGTTGTATTGAACCTGCCGCGCCCTCTTGTGCCGCCTGTTTAGGGGGGCCAAAGGATACCTTTGGACGCTTAAATGAGCCGGAAATCTGTGTTTCTACGACAAATCGTAACTTCCCAGGGCGGATGGGGAATAAGGAAGCCCAAATTTATCTCGCGTCTCCTTATACCGCGGCCGCGTCTGCTTTAACGGGGTATGTTACCGATCCCCGCGAGTTTATCGGATAAATTTCCCAAAATTTTTTAATTCTTCCGGTAGTGTGCAACAAAATATAGTAAAGTGGAGTGGTAGATGCACCCTGATGGATAACGCCGGTCACTTGTGACCGGCGGTTTTTTTTTGTCCATCTTAGAGGGGGAAACCCTTGCTAAAACGATACATTTTCTTCCTAAAACCCGCTTGGTGCATCATTTATCAGCATTTTATCCTGATGGTAAAGATATCGAATAGAAAACAGAAATAGTAGATGCACCCTGATTAATGCCCCAACTTACCCTGGTTGGGGTTTTTTTTGTCCATTTCCGATAAATCCCGTCGGAAAAACCCATTAATAAAAAATCTATTGAGAGAGTTAAAACCCTTCTCAAAGCATACTTTTTTTCTCAAGACAAAGAAACCGGATTAGGGGTAATATCAAGTCGGGTGAGCATTAAATATAGATGAGGGGCGGGTTTACTGGAGCGCGGGCTTCTGGTTAAGATATTGGTGAAAGAGAATTTTGGGTTGGAATACCGGGCGATTGATTGGGCGAATGCCATTCGCCCCTACACAGACAAAACCCGCCTCCGCGGGTTGAATTTTGGGTTGGAATACCGGGCGGTTGAAACCGCGGCTACACAGACGTTTGCGCTGCGCGCAAGCTGCGCTAACGCGTCGCGTGCGCGTAGCGCGAAACCCGCATTTTATCCCGATGGTAAAGATATCGAAGGGAAAACAGAAATAGTAGATGCACCCTGATTAACACCCCAACTTACCCTGGTTGGGGTTTTTTTTTGCCCCAAAAAATTCCCCCAAAAATCCTGATGAGCTAGATATCCCACTGGATAATGAAATGGTAGATGCACCCTGATTAACACCCCCAACTTACCCTGGTTGGGGTTTTTTATTTTCCCCAAAAAATTTCCCCAAAAATCCTGATGAGCTAGATATCCCACTGGAAAAGGAAATGGTAGATGCACCCTGATTAACACCCCCAACTTACCCTGGTTGGGGTTTTTTATTTTCCCCAAAAAATCTCCCAAAAAATCCTGATGGTAAAGATATCAAAGGGAAAACAGAAATAGTAGATGCACCCTGATTAAATCCCCCAACTTACCCTGGTTGGGGTTTTTTTTGTCGGAAAAGGTACAAAGACACAAAGTTTTCGTGGAATGGAGGTTATCGGTGGGGTGGGGGCGGGTTTTTATCGGTTGTCTGTGGGTGTGAAAATTGGTGGGTGAAAGAGCTCTTACCATGTAATTTTGTTTTTTTTTACCGCAGATAAACGCAGATTAACGCTGATGGGGATTGACACAGATAGATATTTTTCTGAGGGACCCGGTAAATTTGGTAGGGGCGGGTTCACCTACCAATTTTCCTACTAACAAATAACCTTCATAAACCCGCCCTCACCCCACGAATAACCTCTATGGGAGACGGAATCGGGGCGGGTTTTTATCATTTATTGGTGATTGTCAATGATATTGGTGAAAGAGCCCCTAGGATGTAATTTGGTTTTTTTGAAACCGCTCCTTAACGCTCCTTAACGCAGATGGAGATTGACACAGATAGATATTTTTCTGATCAAAGAAGCCTGATGGATAAATTTTGTAGGGGCTCTTTCACCTACCAATTTTCCTACTAACAAATAACCTACATAAACCCGCCCTCACCCCACTAATAACCTCTATTGGGGACCGCATCGGGGCGGGTTTTTATCATTTGTCGGTGTTTGTCAATGATATCGGTGAAAGAGCCCCTAGGATGTAATTTGGTC
>JBEDKD010000499.1:0-33071 GCA_041172365.1 Cyanobacteriota bacterium
CCATTGACAGGTTTACCAATAAAATCATCAGCACCCGCATCCAAACAACGGGCTAAATCTTCCTTAGAATTGAGAGATGTCACCATGATAATAGGAATATGCTTCCATTCCCAATTGCCCTTAATACGCTGACATAATTCTAAACCATCTATTTCTGGCATCATCACATCTAATAAAATCACATCGGGCAAAGTATTTTCTAAAGTGTTTAATGCCGCCTCAGCATGAGGCGCATAAATTAATTCATACTTTTCCTTAAAAAGCAAAATTTCGATCACTTCAAAGTTATCAGGATCGTCATCGACAACTAAGATTAAAGAACTATTTTCTTTCAACATAAACAAATTTATTACCTGTGAATAAGTTGCTTAATTTTGTGCATTAATACCTGAAAACTCACGGGCTTTGTCATGTATTCATCTGCCCCCGCGGCCAAACATTTTTCTCGATCCCCAGGCATCGCGAAGGCTGTTAGAGCAATGATTGGTAATTTAGCTAAATCGCGATCGGCACGCATCCACTGAGTCGCTTCTAAACCATCAACTTTGGGCAGAGAAATATCCATAATAATCAACAGGGGTTTTTCTAGTTTTGCTAACTTGATAGCTTCTAAGCCATCATGGGCAACGACTACGCGATATCCATGATTCAACAGATATGCAGAAATTGTATCAATATTTGTCTCATTATCCTCTGCTAACAGAATTAAGGGCCATTCTTTTTCCGGTTTGATACACTCTGTATCGGGTAAAATGTCAGAGGAAAGGGAGTCGGAGAGACTCAAATCCACGGTGTGTTCTCCTATTATATCGGCTGTCTGATCAACTTGATAATCGCGATAGGGAATTCTCACAGTAAAGCAACTTCCCTTCCCTAGTTCACTTTCTACACTGATGCTCCCCCCATGTAATTCTACAATCCTCTGCACTAAGACTAATCCTAAACCAGTCCCCTCTTGCGCCCGACTGAGACTACTATCAATTTGTACAAAAGATTGAAATAATTTTGGCATATCTTCTGGTGCGATGCCAATACCTGTATCTCTCACGGAAAATACAAGATTGTCCTCAGCCTCGACTTCTTTAACTTCGACTTTTAGGGTGATTTTTCCCCCTTCGGGCGTAAATTTTACCGCGTTGTTGAGGAGATTAATCAAAATTTGACGCACCCGCCGCTCATCGACTTTTATGTCTTTGATATTCGCGGCAATTTCCGTGAATATTTCCTGTTTTTTATTAAAGGCTTGTTGGCGCACAAAGCTTAAACTATAATCCGAGATTGATCGCGGGGAAACCGAAGAAATATTTAAGGCAATTTTCCCCGCTTCAATTTTGGCTAAATCGAGAATATCATTAATTAATGATAATAAATGTTGACCACTTCTTTGAATCGTGTGGAGAGATTTGTTTTGTTTGTCATTAAGGGAGCCATAAACTTCATCAAGTAATCCTTCTGATATTCCTAAAATAGCATTGAGAGGAGTGCGTAATTCATGGCTTATATTCGCTAAAAATTCATCCTTGAGACGAGTAGCACGAGCCAATTCTGAATTGGTACTTTCTAAGGCTTTATTCATTTGTTCAAGTTGATATTGTGTACTTTGGATTTCACTGATATCGCGGGCTTCTCCTAATATTTGATAGACTTTTCCTTCGTCATCAATTAAGGGTTTAAAGGAAGCATCGAGATCAATAATCTCACCGGAAGGGAGTTGAGCTTTCACTTGAAAACGACTGGTTTCTCCCTGAAGTGCTTGGCGAAAATTATCTTTGATTTCCTCAGAATTCTGGGCAAACATACTACTATCCCAAATCGTAATTTCGGGTATTTCCGCCCCCTTAATAGGAGTTACCTTTAAAGCCGTTTCGTTAATATCTAAAAGTTGACCTTCTAAACTAAAGAGATACATAAATTGAAAGGATGAATTGAAAATAAAACGAAATTTACTCTCACTTTCTTGGAGGGCTAATTCTGCTTTTTTACGATCGCTAATATCTTGGGCTACCCCAATAATTTGTTTGACTTTCCCCTCGGCATCTCTAGCAAAAACAGTGTCCCGACTATAAAGCCAGCGCCATTCACCATTAGCCGCGATCATGCGATATTCAATTTCAAAAACATCTTCATCTTCTGCTCCCTCAAATTTTTGTTGCCCCTGAAAAATTTTTGGCAAATCTTCTGGGTGCATAACCGTCACGAAGAAGGCAGATCCCATTACTTTTATCTGTTCAGAAGTATAACCTAAAATCTTGGCAATTTCTCGATTAGAATAAATATTGCGCTGCTCCTGAATGTCATAAATATAAATAATATTAGGAGTTGTTTCCGTGATACGCTCAATAAAGCGTTGACTTTTTTTAAGATTAATTTCTGCTTGTTTCACATTAGTTATATCTAAGGCCGCACAAGCCACACCATGAATTTCTCCTGTTTCATTTAGCAAAGGTTCGATCGTCAAATCAAAATATTGAGTATTGCCTTCGGTAGTAATAGGAATTTCCTCGCGTTCCCTCACACCTGTATTGAGAACTCTTTGTTTAATTTCTGTGAGAATTGTCGCGGCTTCTGGGGGCATGAAATCCCGATCGCGTTTCCCGATCAATTCTTCTACTTTATAAAAAACACGAGGCTGGTTATAAATCCAAGTATAACGGAGATTTATATCTTGATTAAAAATAACTATAGGTGCGTTGCGTAAGGCAAAATCAAAGCGTTGTGTACTTTGTTGAAGTTCGGCAGTGCGTTGTTGTATTCTTTCCTCTAATTCTTGATTTAATTGTTGTAAAGCATTCATGGCTTTTTGTCGTTCTAATTCCGCCGCGGAGCGGGCGGCAAATACTTGTAAAATTCCCTCCAGACGTTGATATTGTTGGAGGGGTTTACTATCTAAAATACAAAGGACTCCGATCGCGTCTCCTTGATTATTATACATCGCGATACCCAAATAACTATCAGCCTGAAGCATCCTTAAATCAAGATCATTAGGAAAAGCTTGTTGAACACCAGATGCACAATAATAAACCCCCTGTTTAATCGTTATCTCACAAGGAGTTCCTGGGACAGAATAAATGATATTTGATTGTAATTCACCATCACACCAGAGCGCGAGAGTCTGAAATTTATCCCCTAATAATTCCGAAATGATCGCGTGACGAATCCCTAATATTAAACCGATATTACGGACTAACGCGGGGAAAAAATCTTCCCCTATCGTCCCAGCTGTCCCTTGAATTAAACTGGGTAAAATCATTTCTATTTGTTGGCGCTCAGTAATATCACGAAGTACAGAAATTCGGACATATTTACCTTGATAATTACATTTTCGTGAGTTAATTTCTACTGTAATTTTACTCCCATCTTTCTTGATGCCAATGGCTTCATATCGCTCATCAGAATTGGAATGAATATGTTTGAGGATATGGGATCGAGATTCGATCGCGGCTAGTTCCAACACATTGATACCGATAAGTTCATTATAATCATAACCCAACATCCGACAAAATACCGAATTAACATCCAAAATTTTACCTTTAGAATGAATAATAATACCTTCAAAAGTTGCTTCAGAAAGGATGCGTAATCGTTCTTCACTCGCTCTTAAATTCGCTTCCATTCGTTGACGCGTTTCTCGTTGTTTTTGTTTTTTTGCCATAGCACCCGCGTGTCGACTGGCACTAGGCACCGCACGGAGGGCTATCGCGATCTGAGTGGATAACTGCTGCATCAATTCCGTTTCCCAACTTTCCCAGTCACGGGGTATATTACATTCATTGGCAATTAATAAACCCCATAAATTATCCTCTGGTAAAATAGGAATTACCATCTTTGCCCGCATTTGTAATTCTTCTAATAACTCCCGATGACAAAGCGTAATTTCTGTCTGATAAATATCCGAAATTACACGCACTCCTCCATTAGTATAGGGTGGCACCCAATCATAACTAAAACCGGGATCATAGACAGTTTCACCTAATAGAGATTTTTTGTCCGGTAACACAGACTCCGCGATAACTCTCCCACTCCCATTAGGATAAAATTGATAAATACACACGCGATCGCAGTGCAAAAATTGTCTAACGTCTTTAACCATAGCTTCCAGAAATTCTGACAAATTTGAATAGGAACGAATCCGAGATGATATTCCATTTAATAACTGTTCCTGTGCGATCTTTAATTGCAATTCCTCCCGGCGGGCTTTGACTTCACATTCTAACTCTATCTTACGACTTTCTAACAAGTAAATTTTTTCGGTTTCCGCCTCAGACAAAGGTGCTTGTAAAGATAAAATAGCATACATTTCTAGGGGGTCTAAAATTTGTAATAAATGACTTTGGGAAACCATACCCAATAATTTATTCTGCTCATCTTTGACGATCAACCGTTGTACTCGGAGTCGTTGCATTTCCTCTTGAATTTGACCGAGGGAATCTTGAGAATTGACACAAAAAAGAGGCGAACTCATCACCTCAGTCGCGAGTAAATTTGCCAAATTTAACTCTAAGGCTTGAAATTGGAGAATATCACCCTCTGTCACAATACCCTTGGGTTCATTATTGCTAGAAACAATAAGAATTTCACTAACTTCATGTTTCAGCATTAATTGGGCGAGTTCTAATATAGAATGGCTCGGAGGCGCGATCGTCACATCTCTTTTCATCACCTCTTCTACTCGCCGGAGTTTAAACCATTCCCTTGAGCGTAAAAAACTGCGTAAACTTTCCGGTGTAACTAACCCTAGGAATTCGGAATTTTCCTTTAAAATGGGTAAGTGACGAATCTTATATTGACGCATCAAACTCAGGGCATGAAAAATATCTTTAAATTCATCTAATTGGAGAGTAATTACCCCCGTCGTCATTACCTCACTAATCAAAAGTCCCTTTAACACTTTCCCCGTCGCAGCTAATTTTACTAAATCTTTTTCCGTAATAATTCCTAATATTTTTTCTTGTGCCATCACCAGAGCATAACTGACTTTACGATCGGGGAAAACCCGGAATATTTTTTCACCAGAAAGTCCCTGTAAATTACACTGACTCCCTCGGACCTGACTCATTAAGGTAATAACCTCCGTCACAGGTGTATGGGGACTGACTATCAGGGGTGACTCGACGATCGCGTGATTAATATCAAAGTCGGAGGGGAGTTCAGATTTGGACATAATAGGTATGAAATAGTAAGGATAAAAGATTAATAATTAAGGAATGAAGAAAGAGTCAAATATTTTAGTTTAATCTTGGCAGTGGCAGAAGAAAGGAATAGAGTTACCCTCCTCTTGTTGAGAAATTTTCCCATCACGGGTTTTGTCAGAGACTCATTTCCCAGTTTCCCGATATTGTTAATGGTAAACCAGTAGAGAGACGCGGGGAGATTCAGCTCTTAAGGATTGAGAATTGCTAGTAAAACAGGCAGCCCGCCTGTGGGAGGCAAGAGGCTTGTCCTACTTTATGTAGTTTAAATGCTTAGAGGCTTAGTAAATCTTAAGAGAAATTTAGATATAGCAATCCTAAATAGGTTGTGGTAAAAACGTAGGGGTAGTGCCAGAGTGCCTACCCCAAAGAAGAGGTAAAAACCTAGGGGTAGTGTCAGAGTGCCTACCCCAAAGAAGAGGTAAAAACCTAGGGGTAGTGTCAGAGTGCCTACCCCAAAGAAGAGGGCAACCACGGGGGGATTGCCCCTACAAAAATATTACAATTGAAATAGGATTGCTATAGTTGTGTTCTTAAAGGGAATGAAACCGGAAAAGAAAGAGGGAGGGTGGGATTTTTCTCTGAGGGTAGAAAAATAAATTAGACTCAACAATAGATGTAAAAAGGAGAGAGAACAAGGAGAAGAGGGGGGAAGACAAGAGGATCTAAGGGCAGATGGCAAAAGGGGAAAATTGATTGATCGCGATACCCTCCTCGTCAAAGTTAGCTCTATAGAGTGTTGAAAATGTCGAGGGATAAGGCATGATAATGTAGAGTCTTCCTAACGTGACACAATTCAATGGTAAACAAACAGCTTACGACAAATCCATCTATCCTTACTAACCGACCCGTCGCAGCCCCCGCGTCGAAAACTATTCTCAGTGCGGACTTAGGTCGAACCGCGACCAAATCTTGCGTGAGTCGCAACTCCAACAGTGTTGTCTTTATTCCAGCCAACGTCGCCAGCGAGCCTTTGGATAAGGTAAGGGGAGGTAGCTTTGAATCAAAAGCCACAGATCCTCTCTTGGATATGTGGTTAGAATACCAAGGCAAAGGATACGCGATTGGTCAACTGGCCGCGGACTTTGGCGCGAATTTGGGTGGCACGGATCAATCAAAGGTGGTAGATGCTTTGATTAAAGTATTTGCCTGTGTGGGTTATTTCCAGATGAAGGGTGAACTTTCTGTCGTCTTGGGGCTTCCCTTTTATTCCCAAGAGCAATTTGAGAAGGAAAAAGCACTAATTATTGATCAACTGCTGGCCCCTCACTTGATGATCTATCGCGGGGAACGGATCGAAATTGATATCAACAATGTTTGGATCATGCCAGAGGGCTATGGTAGCTTGATCTGGTGTGAAGCTCAAAATGCACAAGAATTTAAACTTGATTTACCCAAGCGTTCCGTCGCGGTAGTGGATATTGGACACCAAACAACGGATCTTTTAACCGTTGATGGCTTCCGCTTTGCCCGTGGGGCTTCTCAAAGTGAAGGCTTCGCGATGAATAAGTTTTATGAAGACTTGGCTGCTAAAATTAAGGAAAAAGAGGGTATTGATATTGATTCTCAATCCTTCGCTCTCTTAGAAGCGGTTCACAAAGCGGAAGGGCAGCGTTCCTATCGTCCTCGCGGATCGAAAAAACCTATCAATTTAGATCCTATGATCAAGGAAGCACGCGAAAGCTTTGCATCAGAATTGTGTACTCGTGTCATTAAGTGGCTACCGGAGCGAGTAACTGATGTGGTTCTCACGGGTGGCGGTGGTGAATTTTTCCGCTCTGATATTGAAAAACTGTTGAGCGAAGCGGATCTCAAGACTCACTTAGCCCAACCTTCGCGTGAAGCGAATGCTTTAGGACAGTTTATTTATGCAGAGGCTCAGTTAGCTTCTGCGAAGTAGTATTCCCATAACCCCGTGAGGCTTCAACCCGAATTATGCTGTGGGCAAAAAATAAGGCAAATTTCTCGGTGATTTTTACTGAAGATCCTGCTGATCAAACATTGTTAGCCGCGATCGATAACGAGTTATCTTTAACTCAGTATCAGACGTTTAGCAATCTTTGTAAGCAAGCTCTATGGCAATTTTTATCCATTTCTGAGTCGGGGGGGACTCGTAGTAGCGATCACCGACTGGAGGAACGTATTATTGAACTTCAGCAAAAATGGGCTGAGTTTGAACGCAAAATAGGGTCTAGTTTGAGTCGTCCGCAGCCAGCACCGCCGCCGATTCAGCCTCTTTCCTTACCACCGTTTCCTAGTTTTGAACCTTTAGAAACGCGTCTGATCGAACTTCAGGAACATTTTGCTAAGTTGGAGCGTGATGTCAATGCTCAGGATCTTCGCGGTTTCCAGACGTTACAACGTCAATTGACTGAAGTTAGTCAACAACTTTCCCAGTTACAAGTCTCTGTTAATAATGCCCAGTTTGCCCCAGTTCCCATCGCAGTTGAGCCTCTAGTCTTGAATGATGATGTGGAGGTTCCCTCGCCTCCACCGGAGGAGACTTCAGCACCCGATCCCGTATTGAGTCGAGTTATGGGTTTCTTGGATGATTTTTAGTTATTCCTCTTGAAGGGAAAAGACGATCGCGTTTTGGGTTTTCCTCATGGGGATTTTCCTTAAGGCTAATGAAAAGCGCGATCGTTTTTTCTTTCTCGTCTAGCCACGAGCTTCGGACATTATTAATTGCTGAACCCCCTTCATTTTCTTGCCTTTCACTCTATCTTTATTTATTCAAACTACTTTGACGGATAATTTCTCCTTCTACTAATTGAGGAATTTTTGCCATTTCTTCCGATAATTTTTCCACAGCATCATCGACTTTTTCCTGTAATTCTCTTAACTGTTGTTGTTGTAAATTACCCCATTGAGGCAATTGATTAATAAACTGTTGTAAATCCAAAATAACACTGGTTAAATTATTAATTTGCTCTAACTCCGGTCGATGTTTAAATTGTTTAGTTGTGGCATTGATTTCGGTTTGAAGTAACTCCATACTTTTCTCTAGGACTTGTTGCCGCTGTTCCAGTTTATTTAATTCTAACATCACAGCTTTTAACATCTGGGGATCTTCTAATTGTTCGGGGTTGAAACTCAGTTGTTTATTCGCTTCGGTTAAGGACGCGATCGCGGTCTTTAATTGAACAATCAATTGATCCATCGCGTCTTTTTCCCGCTCAATTTGATTCATACTCGCGGTAATCTTTCCTTGGGTTTTCTGTTCTAACTGTGAGCGATTTATGAAATTTAATAACAGGGCAATTACCAGGGGAAAGATCGCATAATCATTTTGGTGGAATACTAAGGCAAACACCAATCCCAAAACCGAGGCTGCTAGGGCAATATATTCGAGAACTTCTAACCAATGACGAGGTGATGAATAACGCATACAAAAGATAAATTTTATCGAAGAAAGTAGATGAAAAAAATGAGAAAATAGAGAAACCAGGTTGGTTTAACAATACCTTCGCCAATTTATCGGCTATTAATACTATAGATAAAAGGAAACGGCAGTGCCGTTTCCCTACCCATTATACCTGTAGGGAAACGGCACTGCCGTTTCCCTAACCCCTGTGAAGAATAAAACCCTGTCGGGATTTTTGGGAAGGGATTTTTCCTGAGCTACCCCCAAGGTACTTTAGGAGAAATCCCCCCCACCAGGTACAATTGGGGCTCCGGTATTTTTCCATAATATCGGAGTACAAATGAAAAAAATCTTAATTCGTAGGTTGGGTTGAGGTACGTGCGCGTGGGGTGCGCGTACCTCAACCCAACATATAGTGTTTCCATTTCAGAAGTAAAACTGGTGGCACAGGCATCTTGCCTGTGACGGGGTTTAGCCCGTACCACATTTACATCTCATTTAAAAATGCTATATTCGTTGGGTTTCGCTACGCTCAACCCAACCTACAAAGAAATGGCGAAGGTATTGTTTAATAAACCTGGTTTCACCCCCTAGATTAGATACACTTATCTTGATCAAAAACACTAATCTTAATAAAGGGAGAATCTTTGCCGTAAACTTTTTCCAGAAGATCCGTGGATCTGTTTTCATCAATAAAATTATTGATGGTTTTCATCCATGCCGAATCATTCGCGGGCAAAATTAGACCATAGGAAACACAAGAAATGGGTTCATTGGGAATAATGGAAAATTGTTCGGGTTTAAATCCTAGTCTTAAGGCTTCTCCTACTAAGACAATGCGATCGCCCGCGAAAACATCAATTTTGCCGTCAATCGCATCTCGAACTCCCTGAGCACGTCCTTGCAGCCCTTCATAAACCTTTTTCGGGGCTAATTGATACCGGGCATTGATTAATTCTTGGGTAAGAGAACCGGATAAAACACCAATAGTCACATTGGGCATAAACCCCGAAGGATTTGCTAAAAGTTTCCCCTGGGGACTTACTAAGAAATAAGTGCCGCTATATAAAAATGGTTGAGAAAATGCCACGCCTTGAGGTGGATTTTTCTGAATCGTATTCGGGCCACATTCTAGATGAGCACGTCCACTCGTTACAGTTTTAAAACGATTTTGAGGAGAAGAGGGATCGGATACTGTCACTAACTTCTCTAAACGAATGGGACGATTGAATTTTTTTTCTAAACTCGTTTTCAACTGTTCCGCGGCCGCGACACATAATCCCTTCCAGTTTTGATTTTCTAATACCCCAAATGGAGGCGAATCTTGGCGAATACCTACCCGTAAAATACCTGTTTTTTGAATGTCATCTAACGCGCTTTGGGCTTGGGCTATAGCCGGAAAGATGACGGATAAAATTAGTCCTAAACTCGCGATCGTCAATGTTTTTTTCATGGTTTTCATCCTTTTATTTTTGTGGAAATTAATTGACAGTAGAAAAAACGTTGGTTGACTCCCTTTTCCGATACACAGTAATTAGTCTTATTGACATTTACTGTAATCAATTCGACTCATCTGGACAAAGGGAGAACTTTCTCCAAAAAGTTCTTTTACCACTTCTGGAGTTCTATGTCTGTTAATAAAATCATTCACCGTCGCTACCCATTCGCGATCGTTGGCAGACAGAAGCATACCATAGGAAACGCAACTGAGGGGTTGTTCTGGTATGATAGAATATTGATTAGGTTTTACACCTAAGCGCATCATTTCACCCAACAAGAGAATACCATCACTGGCAAAAGCATCAGTGCGACCGCTTATCGCATCATTAACGGCTAATTCCCTAGCTCTTGCTCCAGTATAAACCCGCTGATTAGCTAATTGATACCGCCCCGATAAAAATGTTTGTGTGAGAGTGTCTTGAATCACACCTATGCTGACATTTTGTAAGAAACTATTTGTATTGAAACTATCTTTTTTGACCGAATTGACTAACAAATAAGTTCCTGTATAGAAAAAAGGCACAGAATAGGCAATGCCATAATCAGGATTTCTTTGGATGGTATTCGGTCCACATTCGATCACAAATCTCTTATTTTTAATACTACGAAATCGACCATTTTCTGTATATTCATCAATGTTACTTTCTAGAATTTCTAAGGTAATTGGTCGATTTAGTTGTTTTTCTAAATCCGCTTTCAATAAATTGGCAATTTCCGTGCAAACTCCTTTCCATTCACTTCCTTCGACATAACCAAAAGGAGGCGCATCTTTGCGAAGGCCAATTTTGAGAATCCCATTGGCTTTAATATTATCTAAAATTCTCGGTTGATTAATCCTGTTACTCTGAGCCCAACTTAAACTAGGGAAAAACAGCGAAAATATTAGACTCATTACACTCAACATCAAAGTGCCATTCAGTTTTTTTTGCTTCATACTTTTCTGATTTTTTCTGTGGTTTTATACTAGGTTATAGCCGATTCCAGAGCTGTTGAATAAGGAGCAATCCCCAAGGTTCTGCCGACAAAAAATTGCATCAGACCTTTTTTGGGTAGGGATTACCCAAAACAATTATACAACAAAAAAAAATCATGTCAAGAGGAGAGTGCTTTGTATCTGAGGCTAGGGTTACTAAACTAACAATTGATATTTTTCTTGAGCTAACCGATATAAAGGGCGCCAGACTAACCGATTAGTTAATACCACTAATAAGGACATGACAGATGTTGCCGCCAGGAGGAGGGGAAAATTGCCTGTGGCGGTGGCGTGAGAAATGGTTTCACCTAATCCAGTTGTTTTAATAACTTCCCCTTTAAACTGGACATATTCGCTGACAATACTGGCATTCCACGCGCCACCCACCGCGGTGATAATTCCGGTAATTAAATAAGGAAAAATTCCGGGTAATATCAAGGTTTGCCAGCGTTGGATAAGGGAGAGTTTATAAATTTCTGCGGCCTCAAATAACTCAGAAGGAATGGCTTGAGAACCCGCGATGACATTAAAGAGTAAATACCACATTGTCCCTAACATCATTAGCGCGACGGAACCTATTTGTAAACCGCCACCAATTTTAATTAATCCTAATAGTAATATCGGGAATAACGCGGTCGCGGGTACAGAGGCCGCGATTTGGACAAGGGGTTGTAAAATTTGGGCCAGACGGGGATTACGCCCGATCGCGACTCCTACGGGCACGGTCCATAATAAGGATAAAATCAGGGCAGATATCACCCGTAACGCGGTTAACAATGCACCTAAAAAAACTTGTTTCCATTCAGAAAGACTCACTTGTTTTAGCAAAAATAGAGCTTCCCAAGTCCCCCAAATTACCATCAGTCCAAATCCACTAGCGAAGAGCCAATTAAGGGATTTTCCCAAGGCGGTTTGCCCTCGGTGATAGGTAGTTAATGTTGTGGGGATTAAAGTTTGGGCTAATCCTCGATCAAAATTCTCCCAAAGAGTAAAAAACTGGGATGTAAAAATGCGGAGTGTGGGTGATCTACGTAAAAAATCTAAAACACTAGACTGGGGTACATTAGTAGAATCAACCATTTGAAATTTAAACTTTTCCACCCAAGCAATAAGGGGACGCCAAATCAAGAAATCCATCACAACAATAACGCCAATTAATACGACTAATCCCCAAAAAATCGCGGGAAAATTGCCTTGATTTGCCGCGGTTGCTAAATAGGAACCGAGTCCGGGTAATTGAAAACTTTTATCTCCTAATGTAAAGGATTCAATGGCAATTAAAAAGAACCAACCTCCCGCGACGGACATCACACTATTCCAAACTAAACCGATCGCGCCGGCGGGAAATTCCAGGGTCCAAAATCGTTGCCAAGCATTCAAACGATAAACTTTAGCCGCTTCTAATAATTCCCTAGGAATACTACATAGAGATTGATAGAAACTAAAAGTCATATTCCACGTCATTCCGGTAAAAATGAGCAAAACAGAGGCAATTTCTACGCCTATTCGTTGCCCCGGAAATAATGTAATAAGGGCTAAAACTACACCGGGTAAAAAGGATAAAACTGGAATGGACTGTAAAATATCGAGAAGGGGAATTAAAATAGTTGCCGCGATCGCGGAGCGATAGGCAAAATAGGAGTAAAAAATCGTAAATACTAAAGATAAACCATAGGCCGCAGCCATACGAAATAAAGTTTCAACTGTATATTCCGGTAAGACATTAAGAGTGGTTTCTATTTTAAAATTCTGATGATATGCACCCGTAAATTGGGAGGCGGTTTTGACAATGACCAAAATAAAGACAAAAGTGGCAAGAATGAGTAAACCATCTTGCCAAGTCCAACCGGCGCGTTCTAAGGTTTTATTTGCTGGAGTAAGAGGACGAGTCATAGGGATTGGAGATTGGGGATTGGGGATTCGGGATTTTGGATGAGGATGAGAAACCTGGTTTCGACAAAAAACAGGTTTCAGGGGAGGATACTTTAAGCATTGATCAGGACATTTTCACTGGGAACTTCTGCTTCTAGGAAAATTTCCCCCGCGGGTTCATCGTAACTATATATTTCGGCATAACGTCCCCAATCAATTGCCGTTTTTAATTGTCGCATCGCCTCTTGGGGACTAAAATGGGATTCTAAAATATCCAAAATTAGTTCTTCTGAAATGCGTTGATTTCGTTTGGATTGTAGCATCCGATGAATTTGTTGAACCAAGCGAATATTACTGAGAATTTGGGTACGAACCAGTTTTTTCCTCTCATCAATTCCCCCGGCAATAAACTGACTCCCCAGAGCAGTTAAGTAAAGATCCCCTTCTTGAATGATCAGAAACTCGATTAATTTTGCCGCTTCGACAATGGGGAGAATATCATCTACTTCTAAGAGTAATTCTTGACCTAAGCGATAGAGGTCTTGTTCTTGACGTTCTTCTAAAAGTTCTAACAAACCAGCGACTGCACCAATTCTTACTTGAGGTAAGGATTGATATTTTGCCGCCTGTTGGGGGGTTGGTTGGGGTTGAGAAATGGTGGTTTTCTTCGTTTCTGTTTCGTAGCTGAGATCGGGATTGGTGAGAATTTTATAAACCTGATCGACAAGGGATTGAAATTGGGGATTTTTCCGATCGCGATAATGGGGTAAATTCACCCTTAATTCCGCGCGTATTCGCCCCGGATTGCGCCCTAAGACGATAATGCGATCGGCTAAAGTAACTGCTTCTTCAATCCCGTGGGTAACAATTAAAATGGATTGGGTAGGAATCCGTTTTTCTAACCATAAATCCAATAATTCAAACCGTAAGTTTTCCGCGGTTAAAACATCTAACGCGGAGAAGGGTTCATCCATACATAATAATTCCGGTTCCACGGCTAGAGCACGCGCAAAACCTACCCGTTGACGCATTCCCCCTGATAATTCTTTGGGATAAGCATTTTCAAAACCATCTAAGCCAATGACATCAATCATTTTCAATGCTTTTTGACGAGATGTTTGTGGGGGGGTTCCCTTTGCTTTTAAGCCTAATTCTACATTTTCTAATACGGTTAACCAGGGATAAAGGGCAAAACTTTGAAAGACAATTGCCACCCCTGGATTTAAACCGGTGAGGGGACGATCGCGATAAAAAACTTGACCACGAGTAGGGGGAATTAATCCCGCGATCATTCGCATTAATGTTGATTTCCCTGAACCGGAAGGCCCTAAAAGGGCAACAATTTCTCCTGGCCGTAATTCCAAATTAATATTCTCAATAATACTAATTTGTTGACCATTTGGTTGTTGATAGGCTTTACCAACTTGATTGAGGGTGACGATATTTTCGGTTGCTGTTTGGACAATCACAACTGTCCCTCCCATTTCTGATTAAGAGGATCACATTAGTTTAAAAAAGTCAATTCCTAAAATACCCATTATTGGTTAATTTAAGGTTAATTCGGATTAACTTGGGTTTTCACCAGAAGGGCTATCCGTTGAAGGGTGACACAGAAGTGCATCTGGGGCTAATTCCGTAGTCGTCTTCTCAAATTCCCATGACACCTACCCAGAAACCATAATAGACGTAAGCCGTGCCAAATATCTGAAAAGCTATATATCTTTAAATAGGAGACTGAAATAAAAGACTTCAAAGGGTGAAGCCTTTTATTTTCATCTTCTCAGGATTCCAAGGGATCGCGATCTTGTTGCGCCAGCTCCGAAGGGGGGCGATCGCTACTCCAAGCCCACCAAACCGATCCGCATTGACATTGATAAAACTCCTGCCATTTGCGTTTGGAGTTTTCTGTATAAACAGGCGATCGACGATTTATCCATACTTTTTGGGCTTCCATGCAAGTTGATTGGCATTTCGGACAGCAAAATTCCATAGCATGAATAGCACTAGCAGTCCATTGGGGGGAAACGGGATCAAACGCGTCTATCATTTTCAGCTTTCCATAAAAGTCTGTAGGGGGTAGTCATAATCGACTATGCTTTATTTGAGGCTAACATAACCAGAGAAATAAAAAACTGTGGTTAAGAGATTTTTATTACTCTTGTTGACATGATTGGCATAGGGTATTAAATTTATTAATTAAAGGTTTCTTACAAATCCCTGGCTCTGGCTCTCCTGATTGATGGGAGTCACCCGTCAATACTTACTTGAATCTCAAGGAGTGGCTCATGTCTATCTATAATCTCATTTCTTTTCTGGGAATTTTTGGCCTGTGCGCGATCGCGTGGATTTTTTCGGAAAACCGTCAATTGAAATATATTCCTTGGCGAGTGATTATTTGGGGAATTGGCTTGCAATTAGTCTTAGGCTTTTTAGTGTTTTGGTTTCCACCTACACGCACAGCTTTAGAATGGTTTACCAGTTTACTCGATGGTGTTTTTAATGCCGCGGATACAGGTGCTCGTTTTGTTTTTGGGAAAAATATTGTCCCGATTCCGGGTGAAGTGCCTCCGGTAAATCTCGGATATATTTTTGCTTTCCGGGCTCTACCAACGGTGGTTTTTTTCTCAGGTTTAATGGCTTTACTTTATAATATCGGTGTTATTCAAATTATCACCGAAGTTTTTGCCAAAATCTTTTATAAGACGATGCGTTTAAGTGGTGCTGAGTCCCTCAGTGGAGCCGCGAATATTTTTGTCGGGATTGAAGCCGCGATCGTGGTTAAACCCTATTTAGCGAAAATGACGCGATCGGAACTTTGTGCCATTTTATCCTGTTGTTTTGGAACCGCGGCTTCTTCTACTCTCGCGATTTATGTCAGTTTTCTCAAACCCGTATTTCCTAATATTCTTGGCCATTTAGTTTCGGCTTCTATTATTGCCATTCCCGCGTGTTTTGTCATCTCGAAAATTTTAGTTCCCGAAACGGAAGTTCCCTTAACAATGGGAGGTATTCCCTCGGAAAATGATAAACAAAAAGGTAAAGAATTTATCGGAGAGGAATTAGAAGAAATAGATGAACCTTTGAAACAGGAAACAGTAGGAGGAGAGCCTATTGAGCGTGTTAGTCCCCTGGATGCCGCGATTATTGGTTCTTTAGATGGGGTAAAAATGGCGGTCGCGATCGCGGCGGTGTTGATTTTAATTTTAGGTTTAGTTTCCTTAGTTAATCAATCCTTTGGAGCCTTAGCCGACTTAAAAAATTCTTCTCTGGTTTTGTTACATCCCATTGGTATTTTCTTTAGTTATGTGACACTCCAAAATATTGAAGGAGTATTGTTTTATCCCTTCACTCTTTTAACCGGAGTTCCCTTTGAAGATTCTTGGCAAGCCTCTGTGATAATTGGTCGTCGTTTGTTAGAAACCGCGATTCCTCCTTATCAAAGTTTAGCAGAATTAGCCGCGAAGGGATTAGTGCGCGATCGTACAGTTTTAATTGTCAGTTATGCTTTATCAGGATTTGCCCATGTCGCGTCCGTAGGAATTTTTGTCGGTGGTACAATTGCCTTAATTCCTTCTCGGAGAAAAGATATTTCTGAGTTAGGTTGGAAGGCGTTATTTGTCGGGACCTTAGCGACAATGATGATCGGGAGTATCGCGGGAGTTTTTGATACGGGAGATCGTAGTATTTTAGGGGGAAAAACTGCACCCACTTCCGCACCGTTAACAGCACCGCCATCACCGAAAGCAACGACTTCTCCCCTTGTCAATCCTATGCCTTCTAAGTCTCCGTCTCTTGCTCCAAAACCTGTTAAATAGAGATTTTTATCAGAAACCCGGATTCTCAAATTCCCCACGCGATCGTGTCTCAGCCTCAGCCAAGAAACCGGGTTTCTAGGAGAATTCTTGCATGATCACCGAGATTTGGTAAGAAACCCGGTTTCTGAATCCCCCGCGATACGGCCTCAGCCTCAGCCAAGAAACCGGGTTTCTAGGAGAATTTTGGCATCAAAACAAAGATTTTGGTAAGAAACCCGGTTTCTGAATCCCCCGCGACTATATCTAGTTGTTATAATAGATAAACCTGAGCATGAAAACGCAAATGTATGACAGCCAAAATACACATCAGCAACTTGGATAATTCCTTAGCTTTGCCAATACCCGACTATATTGTAAAATTTTTCAACCTGAAAGCCAATGATTCAGTAATTTGCCGTATAGAAAATGGAAAAATGGTCATAGAGCCTGTAAATCAGAAAATTTCCAAATATACCCTAGATGAATTATTGGCAGGCGAAATAGAACCCAGCGAAGAAATCTCTTGGGGAAAACCAGAAGGAGAAGAAGTTTGGTAAACTATATCCCCGAACGAGGTCATTTCATTCGCCTCAATTTCGATCCTCAAGCAGGGCACGAACAAATGGGAACTCGACGTTTCTGTGAAAGTTTTGGCATGATCACCAAGATATAGCTAAGAAACGCGGTTTCTGAATCCCCCACACGATCGCGTCTAGCCCTAAGCCAAGAAACCGGGTTTCTAGGAGAATTTTGGCATCAAAACCGAGATTTTGGTAAGAAACCCGGTTTCTGAATCCCCCACACGATCGCGCCTCAGCCTGAGCCAAGAAACCGGGTTTCTAGGAGAATTTTGGCATCATCACCGAGATTTGGCTAAGAAACCCGGTTTCTCAAATCCCACGCGATACGGCCTAACCCTGAGCCAAGAAACCGGGTTTCTACCAGAATTTTGGCATCATCACCGAGATTTGGGTAAGAAACCCGGTTTCTCAACCCCCCACGCGATCGCGCCTCAGCCAAGAAACCGGGTTTCTACCACAATTTGGGCATCCCAACAGAGATTTGGGTAAGAAACCCGGTTTCTGAGTCCCCACGCGCGTGCTCGAAGAAACTCCAAGAAACCGGGTTTCTAGCACAATTTGGGCATCCCAACAGAGATTTGGGTAAGAAACCAGGTTTCTGATTCCAGGTTTCTGATTCCAAGTTAAAATGGGGAAACCTGGTTTCTAAACACTCTCCCACCTTCTGATATGCCACGTCGCCAAATTATCTTCCAAACGGGTAATTACTACCATGTTTATAACCGAGGTAATAACCGTCAGCTTATCTTTTTTGAGCGAGAAAACTATATTTATTTTTTACGCCAATTAAGAAACCATCTCATTACCAATGGTGTCGATATTATTGCCTATTGTTTAATGCCAAACCACTATCATTTATTAGTTCACCTACAAACCGATGATTTTTCCAAGCTGATGCAGTCATTTACTCTGTCTTATGCTAAGGCTATCAATAAACGCTATCAAAGGGTTGGTTCACTATTTCAGGGACGGTTTCAGGCGATTCATGTAGATCAAGAAGAATATTTATTACACTTAACTCGATATATTCACTTAAATCCTGTCTGTGCTAATATAGTTGAAAAAGCAGAGGAATGGGAGTTTTCCAGCTATCAAGAATATATTGATTTGCGCCAGGGAAGTTTACCTAAAATAGATGGAACCAGATCGCAATTTCACTCAGCAGATGGTTATCGTTACTTTTTAGAAGATTCAAATAGTGATCGATTAATTCAGCATTTAACCTTTGAAGAATAGAAGGCTTTAAGAAACCGGGTTTCTGCGAGAATTGTGGCATCAAAACCGAGAGTTGGGTAAGAAACCCGGTTTCTGAATCCCCACGCGCAACGGTCCAAGAAACCGGGTTTCTACCAGAATTTTGCCATCATCACCGAGATTTTGCTAAGAAACCCGGTTTCTCAACCCCCCACGCGATACGGCTTCAGCCTGAGCCAAGAAACCGGGTTTCTGGGAGACTTCTGGCATCATCACCGAGATTTGGGTAAGAAACCCGGTTTCTGATCCCCACACGATACGGCCTAACCCTAAGCCAAGAAACCGGGTTTCTACGATAATTTAGGCATCCTACCGAGATTTGGGTAAGAAACCCGGTTTCTCAACCCCCCACGCGATACGGCCTCAGCCTGAGCCAAGAAACCGGGTTTCTGGGAGACTTCTGGCATCATCACCGAGATTTGGCTAAGAAACCCGGTTTCTCAACCCCCCACACGATCGCGCCTCAGCCTCAGCCAAGAAACCGGGTTTCTCAGATAACTTTGGCATCAAAACAAAGATTTAGGCAAGAAACCCGGTTTCTGAATCCCCCGGTTTTTATTCCTCAAATAACTTATTTCATGTTATCATAAAATCACTTCAGAGCAGAAGGGAATGACAATGCAAACCCAAGAAAGATCAGTAATCGAAAAGAAACCACAAACGGAAAAACCTTACTACACCCCAGAGGAATATCTCGCCTTAGAAGAAGCCGCGATCGACAAAAGTGAATACCATGATGGGGAGATTATATCAATGACAGGCGGAACAACTAACCACAACAGCATCATCATTAACTTGATTGCTAACTTGAAATTTGGCTTACGTGGCAAAAATTACAGCTTATTTACTAGCGACGTGCGTCTGTGGATACCCCTAACTCGTCGCTACGTCTATCCCGATATCATGGTTATTCAAGGAGAACCAGTTTATCAAGAAAATAACCAAACAATTGTGACAAATCCTCTGGTAATTATTGAGGTTTTATCCCATTCAACCCAAGACTACGATCGCGGTGGTAAATTTCTCGCCTATCGCTCAATCACTGAAGTTAGAGAATACATTTTAATTGACCAATATAGCTATCAGATCGAGCAATTCGCTAAAAACTCTAAGAGCAAATGGGAATTAACAGAATATGATTCAGAAGACTCTGTATTAACCCTAGAATCCCTAGAATTTCAGATGCCGATGAGAGATATTTACGAAGGAATTAAAGTTGAGGGAAAAGTCGAAGAAGGGAGTGAGCAAACCAGTGAAATTTCCGAATAATATCAAGGAGTTAAGAAACCGGGTTTCTCCGATAACTTTGGCATCAAAACCGAGATTTTTATCAGAAACCCGGTTTCTCAGAACCCACGCGACTAGAAAGAAACCGGGTTTCTCAGATAACTTTGGCATCAAAACCGAGATAGGGGTAAGAAACCCGGTTTCTCAACCCCAAGATTAAATATTTTCATTATTTATAATAGATGAACAATATCGCGTTATTTTTTAGCTCTTAATTGACCAATACTTGAACCAGTATAACCAGTTGTCACCCAAAGAATAGCCCTCACACCGTCTCGAATTGCCTTTTCAATAGGTTCGGGTTCACGGCCCGAAGGCACAGGAATAGCCTTAAAACTAATCCCCCGACTTCCTAACACAATTTCACCAATTACCCGTGATCGTCTCATGTGATCATCTGATGTAATTAGATAAATACTTTCAATGCCTTGAGATTTTAAGTCATCCACCAGACTCGTAAAATTTGTCACCGTATCAACGGCGCGATAATCTAAATGTACTCGCTCTAAATTAATACCTTCCTGAGAAAAAACCCATTCCGCAAACTCTGGGTTACTTCCCGAAGATACCCAAATCGGTAAATTAGGATGTTCACGGGCAAATTGTGCCGCAAATCTTTCCCTTTCCGTTGCCCCCCCAAGCACTAATAATGCTTGGGGTTGCTGTAAATGATTCTTCATTTCTTGATAACCGAAGCAACACATGACGATAACACCCATTAATAAACTATTCCGCCATAAAGCCTTCAATGGTTGTTTTTTTACAGGATATCGTTGACATTTATCCATTGGGAAATTTATCTCAAAAAATCATACATAGTTTTACACCATTTGAGCCTCACTTACAGGGGAAGACAGAAAAAAACTGGACTTATGCTCTAACCCGGTTACAAACAATTGCCTCATTTAAGCTTGATTCTGAAAACGAGCCACTTGGTTTCTTGGCCAACGATCGCGCTCAATCCCCTTCCCTAACTAATAACTAATTTGCAAAGTCACAGAAGCCTCGACTTCTTGTTCCCCACCGACAACGGGAGTCACCGATGGGGCTTTTGCCTCGGCAATATTCCCAGAACGAAAAAGTAGGGGTTGAGGGACCGGTGTATTCATACTATTAACGGAAATATTGACAACTTCTTTACTTTTAAGATTAAGACTATTTAAGACAGTATCCGCTTGTTTTTGAGCTTCCTTCGTCGCGTTTATTAATGCTTGTTGTTGCGCCTTAGCAATATCCTCATCACTCGCGACAAAACTTACTCCCTCAATACGAGTCGCGCCCGCTTTTACCGCGTCATCTAATAAAGAGCCTGCCTCTTGAGTCTTCAAACGAAAACTGACACTATTATTACCAATATAACCCGTGACAGTTTGGACATTATTTTGATAGGTATAAGTCGGATTTAGACTAATTCCCGTGGTTTGTAATTTTTCCACCTTACGGGATTTTAATAAATTCATCACCACCTCCGATCGCGCCGCGACTTCCTGTTGTACTTCTTGGGCATTTTTCCCTTGCACTTCTACCCCTAAACGCACTAAAGTTTGGGTAGTAGGAATAGACACAACCCCTCGGCCACTTACCGTGACAATTTTATTACGAGGCTCTTGGGCAATGACAGGATCTAAGCCCGTCACCGTGATCAACGTCGCGGTTAAACAGAACGCGGTGACTACACTTCGGACTCTCAAACCCAAACGCGGACTTATATTCATAAAATTTCACTCCTCACCTATAATGGATTATGGTACTAGGATGCTACGGGTCATCTCAAAAGTTTCTTTGGTTACAGTTTTAGAAACTTATCATCTAGTATCCCTGTATTTTAAGGTTTTTTTACACAGAGGTAGTCGATATGACTTGGTGGTTTATCATTCCACTCGCGATCGGACTACTGATGGCCTATTTCTGGAAAAAAGCACCCGATGAACTAGGCTATCTTGTAGGTTCGGCCATGATCTTTGCTCTACTCTTGAGCATTATTTTAGCCCCTTGGCAAATCAAAATTCTGCTATTAATTCCGGTGGTTTTGAGTAGTAGTCAATTGTTGGACTCCCCTCAAACTGTCGTCGCACAAGGTGAGAAAAATACCCTCAACAAAGAGGAAAATAAACAAATACCTGAATTAAATACCTCCGAACTCACCTATCGCGGAAGTCACTATCAAACCACCGCGCAACCCCGGACTATTAGCCCAAGAGAAATTAAAGGAAAATATCGGGGTGGAATTTGGACAGCATCGCCCCTAAAACAAGAGACGATAGAACTTCCTGAAAAAATGAAATATCGAGGCGCAACTGTCAACAATTCAGCCACAGTTAAGTCTCAAGAAAAACATCCCTCAATTTCCTAGAATTGGGTAGTTGATTGCGATCAATTTCTGATTTGTGGCCGATTAATTCTGATGACATTTACCCCTATTTTGCGTGGTAAAATACCGAAAAAACCATTAAAAAGACTGGACTAATTGTTAAAAACTCATCCGGTAATCAAACCATGAGTCATTAACAATTAGTAACCAGCCTAACAATGGGTCAAAAGTCATTAGCGGCTTAACTCCAACTTTACTGCTGGATTAAAACCACGAAAACTATTAGCACGACTTTCAAAGAGTTTTAAAACACCAGAAACAATCGTCTCAATCACATAAGGATTGCAATAGGTAAGAAACTCTTCTGGGGACATATTCCCCGCGAAGAAATCTTTAGAAATGGATAACAAACGCTTCATCTCCTCGTAACCGATCACTTTAATAATAAAAGTCGCAACGGGAGAATTTTTGATATCATAGGGCGAGTCTTGAGTTCGCCCCTTAGCCAGGAGTTCTAACACCTCTACCTCCAGAGAGGTTTGGGGAGGATAAGGATTTTTGACTTCAGGTAAAAACTGTTCTAACGTCGGCGTAATAATACCCGGAGTCGGTAATTCTCCCATCATTGTCGATACAGGAATGGTTTGACCTAAACGATAAGAAAGAGCTTCCAATATCGCGATCGTTACCACTTTAATCCCCAGATATAATCGGGCAACTTCCAGATTTTTTTGAGTATTAGCAATCATCTCGTTATAGGTAAGATCATCCGGCTCACCCATAAACTGTTGAAAGACTAAATCCGGTTTCAGGAAGTTCATAAACCCTTCCATTTTTTGCATAGATCGGCGATATCCCGCGACCGTATAAGAATTCGCATTACTCAATTCGTGGTTAGTTTCCGGCATCAAATTCCAAGTATTATCCAAGAAATGAGCAGAATTAGGAGCCGCAAAATTTTCCACATCCCGGTTAGCTAATCTTACCGATCTCTTCACCACATCAATGATGTTATCCTCAGTCCAACCAAAGTTAAAATTTTGATTGGCCAGACTCAAGCGCTGGTATAATAAATCATTAGCCGTTAAACCCGATTCCAGTTTCGGACGAAAGGGAATCGTTGCCTCAATACAGGCAGTGATTTCCGCGATCACACTCTCTGACAAAAAAGAATTAAGACATAGAGCCGCGATCACCGCGCTCAAAAACTCATTTTGTCCAGAAAACGGAGAAAGAGTCTGACTCGGACTAAACCCAAAAATAGTCGTCACGATCTCAAATAATCTATTTTGGGGTAAGTCCGCGGAGGGACGGATAATCAGTTGACTTTTCACTTCCCGAATAAAGGGCGCGATATAACTGCTAATATTGAGATTGATCCCCTGATCCACTTGGACATAGACCATATCGTGAAATAAAGCCGCCAAGACTTCAATGGGATCTTTTGAGCCCCCCACCTCAAAAATATGTTCCGGCGTGTGAAAATATCGCCAAGTCCCTGTCATGGTTTGGATGATTAACTCCGCGATATTATCTAATTGTCCCATTTGAGACTCGTCGACAGGACCATTGATCAGCCCGATAGCCCAAATGAGACTTTCCCTACAACGTTCGTGAGCTTCTGTTAGCTGCATTACTCTCTACCCACTTTCCCTGATTTTTCAGACAGCATATCAAAGAAAACCCTTTTAAGCCATTATCCTTATCGTTTTAGTTCTTCTCTAGGCGTTGACATCCACCCCGCCGTGAACGGACGGACGGGGCTTCCATCTACTTCAACAGGTCAAAAATTGATAGCTGTTGAAATTCTGGTTGGGTTGACGCTTCACGGGCTACTGCTACTTTAGAAGTAGTCTTACGTCTGCCTCCACGTCCATTTAAAGTCTCCGAATGTCCTCCGGCGACTAATATATTTATGGCGGCATTTATATCTCTATCATGGATTTCTCCACAATTAAGACAAGTCCATTCCCTTACAGAAAGTTCTTTTTTGCCACCATTAAAACCACAACAAGAACATTTTTGACTTGTTGCTTCCCATCTACTGATGACTCGAAAATCTCGACCATATATAACTGATTTAGCTTCCAACATAATCCTAAAACTCCGCCAGCCTAAATCAGAAATAGCACGGGATAATTTTCGATTTTTCATCAGACCTGAAACATTCAAATCTTCTAAAATTATTGTTTGGTTTTCACGAATAATGTTAGTTGAAAATTTATGCAAAAAATCGGTTCTTGTATCTGCTATTTTAGCATGACACCGAGCTAATCTTTTTCTAGCTATTTCTCTTCTTTTACTTCCTTTTTGCTTCCGAGAAAGATTGCTTTGTAGTTTTCTTAATCGTTTTAACTTTTTCTTTAAGGGTTTAGGAGATTTGATTTTTTCCCCATTGCTTAAAGTCGCAAAATCTATTATCCCTAAATCAATTCCTACCGAGTTGTCACTGGGTGGTAAGGCTTCAGGAGTAAAGTCAACTACAAAACTCGCAAAATATCTATCAGCACTATCCTTGATAATCGTTACACTAGATGGTTCCGCAGGTAGTTTTCTACTCCAAACTATTTTGATTTTACCTATTTTTGAGAGATCGATTTTGTGTTGTCCAATTTTAAAACCATTTCGAGTGAATTTAGCTGACTGCTTCGACTTGCGTTTCTTAAACTTTGGGGGTTTAATCTTTTGTCCCTTTCTTTTCCCCTGACAAGAGTTAAAAAAGTTTTTGAAGGCTTGATCTAAATCTTTTAAAGATTGTTGTAAGGGAATAGAAGGAGCATTTTTAAGCCATTGTCTATCTTCTGTTTGCTTCGCTTCTGTCAAGAAACGTTTAGACAGCTCGGGAAACCCAGGATATTTAACCCCCTGACTATAGTTGTTCTGACAAAAGGCTAAAGCATCGTTAAAAACCACCCGACAACAACCAAACAATTGAGACATTAGCCTCTTTTGTTGGGTAGTTGGGTAAATTCTGTCGCGATATCTTAGTTTCATTGACTTAATTTTGCCTTTGGGATATACTCTAATTATAGAGCTACTTTTAGATTATGTCAAGAACAAAAAAAAGTCAATTAAATGTCAATGAACGCGAATACCAACAACTTAGGGAATATGCCGCAATTCTTAATATTTCAATGGCTGAAGTCTTGAGGTATTATATTAAGTCTTTGGAAAGCCGTCCCTTAAGGACGGGGTTTTAAACCCAAATCTTCGATTATTGGGGCTTGGGAAGGAAGAAGCAAGAAGGGATACTTTGTCCTATATTCCTTTCCACGTCTATTGGTTTTTCCGTTTACTCTTTTCGGTTCTACCGAACTTAGTATGTAATAAATCGCCAAAAAGCTTATACAGCAAGAGTTTTGCGAAAAGTTTATAAAAATAGAACTATCAGACAGTCAAACCTTTGCCCAATCTGGCTTTTGGCTGTTTCGACTGGTTACTAAGCAATTCTATTTCGGTAGAACCCTCTTTTCTCCTTTCTCTATCTGCGGTGTTTCCCCCTCTCTAGTGTTTCCTAGTCTTTCCTTTCCCCAAGCTTGACCATTTTCAAGATTCTATGACTCAATTAACTGATTTTCTTAATAATCTTAACTCTTCTCAACGTCAGGCCGTGGAACACTTCTGCGGTCCCTTATTGGTTGTTGCCGGCGCCGGCTCCGGTAAAACTAGGGCTCTGACATTTCGAGTCGCGAATTTACTTCGAGCTTGTCGTGTCGATCCTGAGCATATCTTAGCCGTTACCTTTACCAATAAGGCCGCACGCGAGATGAAAGAGCGCATCGAAAAATTATTGGCCTCTCAACACGCGATCGCGCAATACAATCAACCCTTCGATACTTTAGCCCCAAATCTCCAAACCGAACTACGATCGCGAGTCTATCAAAGTACCATAAAACACTTATGGATGGGAACATTTCACTCCCTATGCGGTCGCATTTTACGTTATGACATCAATAAATATCAAGACGAAAAAGGACGAAAATGGGAGCGCAACTTTTCCATATTCGATGAAGATGACGCGCAAAAACTCATTAAAGAAATCGTCACCAAACAACTCGATCTCGATGACAAAAAATTTGATCCCCGCAAAGTGCGATTCGCCATTAGTAACGCCAAAAACAAAGGATGGTCCCCCTACGAATATATCAAAGCCGAACCCGACTATAAAGGTCGAATTATCGCGGATGTCTATAGTCGTTATCAAGATGCCTTAGCCGCGAATAATGCCTTAGACTTTGATGATTTAATCCGTGTCCCCGTCGAACTCTTCCGTCAAAACCAACAAGTATTAGACTATTGGCATAAAAAATTTCGCCATATATTAGTTGACGAATATCAAGACACCAACCGCACTCAATACGACTTAATTCGTCTATTAGCCACCAATGGCGAAACCCCCAAAGCCTTTAAAGATTGGCAAAATCGCTCCGTTTTCGTTGTCGGAGATGTCGATCAATCAATCTATTCATTCCGCATGGCCGATTATACCATTTTGCTAGATTTCCAAGAAGACTTTGGCGATGGTTTACCCGATAGCAAAACCCAAACAATGGTAAAACTAGAGGAAAATTATCGCTCCAGAGAGAATATTTTACAAGTAGCAAACCACTTAATCCAAAGAAATACAGAACGCATTGACAAAATTCTCCGCCCCACCAGAGAAGCCGGATTACCCATTACAGTATGGTGTTCCGATAATGAAATAGAAGAAGCCAATTATGTCGTCGATCAAATCGTCACATTAAAACGACAAGCCGATTTTGCCGGATCAACGATCGCGATCTTATATCGCATTAATGCCCAATCTCGCGCCTTTGAAGAATCCTTAAGACGACGGGGCATTCCCTATACAATGGTAGGGGGTTTAAAATTCTACGATCGCAAAGAAATTAAAGACGTTCTCGGTTATTTACGCATCTTAGCCAATCCCGCCGATAGTATCAGTTTAAAACGCGTTATTAATACACCCCGTCGAGGGATCGGAGCCACAACTCTTGATAAATTAGAGGAAACCGCGAACCAATTAAATATACCTTTATGGGAAATCGTAGGAGAAGAAGCATCAGTTAATACAATTGCCGGACGTTCAGCCAAACAAATTAATCAGTTTGCCGCCATGATTAAATATTGGCAAAAACAAGCCGAAGTCTTACCCATTTCTCAAGTAGTGCGAGGGATAGTCCAAGATTCAGGTTATGTGGAAGACTTAAGAAATCAGGGAACAGAAGAATCCGAAAATCGCTTACAAAATGTCTTAGAATTGTATAATGCCGTACAACAATTTGAAGAAGAAAATGAAGAAGTCACCCTCACCAATTATTTATCTCAAGCATCTTTATCATCAGATTTAGATAATTTAGAAGAAGGAGAGACAAGAGTTTCCTTAATGACATTACACTCCGCAAAAGGGTTAGAATTTCCCCTCGTATTTTTAGTAGGATTAGAACAAGGATTATTTCCCAATTATCGGAGTATGGACGATCCCAAAGCCTTAGAAGAAGAAAGACGACTTTGTTATGTCGGAATTACCCGCGCACAAGAGCGATTATATTTAACATTCGCACAGGAGAGACGTTTATGGGGAGGAGGGCGCGAAAGTAGTGTTCCTTCGATATTTTTGGATGAATTACCCCAAGAATTTTTAACCGGAAATGTGATCAAAAAACACACAAAACGAGTGAAGGCAGTTCCCGAAGGCAAAAATCCCAAATCCCCAAGTGAAAATCCCAAATCCACAGATTGGAAAGTAGGCGATCGCGTCATTCATGGAACCTTTGGAGTCGGGCAAATCACCTATGTATTAGGAAGCGGAAATAAACTAACATTAGCCATTAAATTTGCCAACGGCGGGCAAAAGATACTCGATCCCAAGATCGCGAAATTAAGACGAGTAGAATCCTAGAAGAAGGAAGAAGGAAGAGGGAAGAAGGAAGAAGGAAGAGGCAAGAGGCAAGAGAAACCGGGTTTCTTCACGAAATCCACACATCGCGAAGAGTCATATCTGAGAAACCCGGTTTCTTTCGTTGTAAGGAATGAAAAATTAATAAAGTAGTGCAGGCATCTTGCCTGCTTTCCGGCACATATAGGCGAAACTAATAACCCAATAGTCAAGTTATTTAATTTCCATGCCTAAATTTTGTAGGTAATCGGTGTTAGGTAAAAAACACAAACCCAAAACCTAACACCTATAGTCATTCCCACATAAAAATGAGACGCGTTAAATCTAGCAAATTCTGACTGTGACTGTTTTTTTTCTTTCTCAATATACGTTGAAATGATTATATTACTTCTGAGAAATTCCTTCTGAGGAATTCCTTCTCCCTTCTTCCTTAGTGCCTTAGTGCCTTTGTGGTGTATAGTCATTCCCAATAAAAATGAGACGCGTTAAATCTAGTAAATTCTGACTGTACTGTTTTTTTTCTTTCTCAATATACGTTGAAATGACTATAACACCTATAACAATCCTAAAGAGGTTGTGATAAAAGGTAGGGGTAGTGCCAGAGAGCCTACCCCGGCTCAGAGAAGAAGAGGGCAACCACGGGGGGATTGCCCCTACAAAAATATCACAATTGAAATAGGATTGCGATAGTTAAGAATTCGGTGTTTGTTCCGGTAACAAACACTTATCCGAATCACAACCGGCCGGACCTTGTTCCACCATTTCACCCAAATCATAACGCATCAGAGCACCATAAAAATCATCAGTGCGACGACGCATTAACACATCCTTCATTAATTCATTATATGTCGGCTCATCAATGGGTTCAAAAGGCAAACGAGGGAAAGTTTGATGATCATCAAATCGTGCCAGAAGAGCCGCGGAAATATAACCCTCATCATCTCGAATCGCCTCAAAAATTCGATGCCCAAAACTTTCGATTTCCGGTTCCCGTAACTCGATCGTAGCACTGGTATTATGAGTAGTCCAGTGACGCTGCACTTGCATATAGAAATCAAATTGCGCGATCGCGCTAAACTTACTGATTTCAATTTGATCAGCACCCGGTAAATCAGCCCAAGAAACAGCAACAGGAATTTCGATCAACCATTCCGAGCATAAAGGAGAAAAGGGATCTTCTAACAACTTTCCATTCTCATCTTTATCCGATTGAGAAGGAATGACATTATAACCATAGTCAATACAAGCTAAGGCAACAGGATCATTTTTACGGAAAGTAATTCGTCGAATAAAACGTTGGGCTTTAGGAGGATGCCAACCCGGAGAAGCACCTGTAAGCAAAGATTTCGTACCCGCGGGTTGAACAGTTGTACAACGATTGGGACGTTTCAAACCATGCTCATCACAATAATCCCAAACCGCCTTATGCACAATATCACGCCAACGAGTTAAATACTCTTCTTCACCCTTTTTAAAGATAATTCCTTGGGCAGTATTCGATCGTCCTTGTTCCCACCAACGCAACCAATCAACGCCAAAAGCATGAACAAAGAAATCAAATAATCCCGTAAATGATACACCTACAATAGGGTCCAATTGACGACTATAATTGTAGCGTTCTTCAAGGAATTGATGATTAAGAAGCGTCGCCACAGAAATAGCTCCCGCATGAAAAGCATCTTCTTGTTCTTTGAGGTTTTTGGGGTTAATTTGATTGAGGTGAATCTCAGCCAAATTGCAATGAAAATTTGCACCAATAATTTCCAATTTGTTATCCTAAAGGCTTTTTATCCCTTAGTTCTACAAGTTCAAATTTCCTGTAGTTCGGCGTACATTTTCACCAATTGGTGTCGGACACTCTTGGGTAGATTATATTTATTCACTACCTACGCTCTACACTGACAACTAGCCTTTTCGCCATCTAATTGTTTAGCACGGTATTAGCAAGTAAAGTCTCTAAAAAAGATTTACTATTTCTCAGCTTTCACCGTTTTTGTCCGATGTTTAACGTGAGGCAAAATTATTTACCACACGGGTTTAATCCCCTACGTCCTAATCTATGTTCTAACTCATTAACATCAAGATTAGGATAATGAGATTGTAACCATTGCTTCGCATTTCCTTCTTGATAGGCTTGCAAGAATTGTTTTTTTAACGGCTGTGTTAAAAGCAGATCATTATTCGCTCTCGCGATCGCTTCACCGGCCCATTGAATCGCCCCTTCACCTGAATAATATTGTTTGCGAACTGCATCAACACATTCCTGCTCTGTTGGTTTGCGATGGAATACTCTTGTGTGATTACTCATCCGCAGTGCATCACGTTCGGGATCAATGCGCCAATTACCATTTTCATCTTGTTGCCAAAGATTATCTTTAGCCGTTGCACCTAATTGATCATCAGAGCCAAATTGACGCATACCCGCGCTGCGACGAATATTTCCGGCGACGATTGTCACAGCCGCTTCATCAATCAACAAACAGCATTCAACCGAATTTAACTGCCGCCCTAATGCCTTATTTAAAATAGCCGCACATCGTTGATAAAGTTCGGGCAATTTGACAGGATTCGCCACCCCACCAAACCCTTTTAATGATTCACCCGCGGGGCGAACATCACCTAAATTAACAATGACTTCGATTTCTCCATTAAATCGCTCATCCGTTGATAATTGTAATAAAGATTGATAAGATTGTATCCACCCTTGACGGGAGTCTCCCACATAAATAACAACTTTTCCGTCAGCAATTTCAACTTGAGTTTTTTGCCGACGTAACTCCTTGGGAGTTGAGCCAATTTCTCCCTCTAATATTACAGTTAAATGATTGCGAATGGGGGGTAATTGATTAATATATTCCGGTTCTAAAACCGCTCCAGTTCCACATCCCATCATCGCGAGATCCATTAATAAACCGAAGGCTCGCCAATCGGTAATATTAGTGGATGAACAGTTATAGGCTCCCGAAAAGTTTTCTTGTTGTTCGATCCATTCAGTGCCGCCTACCCATAGCCATCTACCCGATGTTAATACTTTGAGTTCATTTTGCATCCGAAATAGGAGCTCTGTTTGTTCGGGGGTGAGTTTTCCCAGTTTTCTCAAGCCTTGGGTGGTGCGATCGCACACCTGTGTCCAAGTTTCTCGTCCCTGGGGGGTTCGGCGACTATATGTTCTGAAAAATACAGGGTAAGCCGCGGGCGCACTTTCAGGAAATTCGTGCTTTTGTCCCACTCGTTGCAGTTCTTGAACCATAATTTAATGGAGTTTAGATTTTAGATTTTACATTGTAAATTTCACTCGTCCACCCTCAAAGGCTGAAGAGTCGCGTATTTCGCGATGAGTTAAAACTATATCACGAGTTTACATTTAGTGTTAACACCTTGAGAAATTGGCGATCTTCCACTATATCTGGGGCATTCCTCATTAATGCTTATTAATGAACCACAAAGGCACAGAGGACACAGAGGAATTTAACAGAGGATTATCAGTAAAAACCCGGTTTCTTAAAGAAACCGGGTTTTTTCAATTCAATTAATAGATATAGCAACCTCGACGGTGAGGACTTTGTTAATAGCCCAAACCTTCTTCCTTCTTCCTTCTTCCTTCTTCCTTCTTCCTTCTTCCTTCTTCCTTCTTCCTTCTTCCTTCTTCCTTCTTCCTTCTTCCTTCTTCTATAAAAATTCTATTTGGGGTAAGAGAGGATCTTGTACTATTCCCACTCCTTCAAATTCCCAACGTTTTACTAAACTTTTTAATTGGGAACCGGGCAGAGATTCGACGGAAAAACGATCGCGTACATCTTCGGCATATTTATTAAGATAAGAAAGAGCATCGAAATGTTCTTTAAATAGGATCAGATAACCCATACCGTCTTTAGTTTTAGGATGAGCTACCAGATATTTTCCATCTAATTTTGAACGAATCAAGTAAAAAATTTCAGAATACATAATAACCCCTTATTTTAAGTTTTCCAATTTAATGCGAGGATCGACGGCTTTTAATAATAAATCCGCCAATAAATTACCAACTATTAACATAAAAGCCCCCATCATTAAACTAGCCATGACTAAATATAAGTCTTTATTTTGTACAGCTTCTAATATTAAACGTCCTAATCCTGGCCAATTAAAGAAATTTTCCGCGATAAAAGAACCACTTAATAAACTGGCAAACTCAAATCCTAAAAGTGTTATAATCGGATTAATGGCATTGCGTAACGCGTGGAGATAAATTACACGATTTTCCGATAAACCTTTCGCGCGTGCTGTTTGAATATAGTCTTGACGTAATACATCTAATAATTGTCCACGCATTAATCTTTGTAAACCGGCAAAACTGGTAATACTTAACGCGAGTGTTGGTAAAATTAAATGCCAACTATAATCTAAAATTTGTCCCCACCAGGATAAGTCATTATGATTAATACTTGTCATTCCTCCAACGGGAAAAAGAGGTGATGTATTTTGGGCAACAATTAATAAAAATAACGCGGTGATAAAACTGGGAAATCCTTGTCCAGTATAACTTATTACTTGTAAAATTCTATCAATGGCTCGATTTTGGTTAACCGCGGCAATAATACCCAAAGGTAGCGCGATCGCCCAAGTCAAAAATAAAGAGGCAAAAGCCATGAGTAATGTCGCGGATACTCTTTCTGATAAAAGAGAAGAAACCGAGCGCTGATACGCGAAGCTAATCCCAAAATTACCATGAGTTAAAATCTGAGTAATCCAGCGAAAATACTGCACCGCGGGAGGTTGATCTAAACCAAATTGTTGCGCGAATTGCTTAATAGTGTCCGCGGAAAACTTGGGATTTTCTCGTAAAGTATCTAAATAGTTACCCGGACTAAGTTGAACAATGGTAAAACAAAGAATCGAGGCTAAAAATAGAGTTAATAGTCCTTGTAATAATCTTTTGACAACATAAAGAAATGTTTCATCTGACAACACAGTATTGAAAAATTTACTCGGCAAATCTAAATTTTTTTGCTCATTCATGGGTATGGTAATGGGGAATAGGGATTGGGGAATAGGGATTGGGGAATAG
>JBEDKD010000500.1:0-22078 GCA_041172365.1 Cyanobacteriota bacterium
TCTATATTTTTATTATTAATATTGCGAAAAGAACAATTTTTAATGAGAAGTTTCGGAGTCGGATTTCCCATACCACAGGGTTCTAATAATTTTAATTCCTGAAATAACGTTTGACCTAATTCTGCCACTGTCACGGTTAAATCAGCTTTAATGGGAGTGGGTTGTAATAACGCGATATCGTCTATTTTTTGTCGTAACTTATGATTGAGAGCTTCCGTAAATATATCAATATTGTCGATAGGAATACTCAAACCCGCCGCGTAAGGATGTCCCCCAAATCTCTCTAATAAATGTTCTTGACTTTTCACTAATTCATAGAGATCAATATTATTAACCGAACGGGCAGAACCCCTCGCGATCAGGGATTCTTCAGAATTTTCTGTTGTCAGTAAAAGGGTTGGTCTTCCGTATTCTTGAGCCACTTGTCCCGCGACTAATCCTAATACTCCTAAGGACCATTGAGGATCGGTTAAAACGATAAAATAGGTAGTCGATAAATCTAATTTTGCTAATTTTTTCTTGACATCTTTTGTCACATTTTTTTGTAATTCTTTTCGTCTGGTATTAGCTAATTCTGTTAAATTGGCTAGATCATTACACTTTTTTTCATCGCGACTGGTTAGTAATTCCACACAAAAACTCGCGTCCCCTTGCATCCGACTTACCGCGTTAATTCTTGGCCCTAAACCAAAGGAGATATCCGTAGGGCGATCGCCTGTTGTTTTGCATAATTTTAACAATTGAGCGACACCCGGACGAGTCGGTTTTTTCATTTTTAATTGTTGTTCTAATTTCGCGATGCCAATTTGGGCTAAATAACGAGAATCTCCGGTTAATTTCACTAAATCAGCGATTAACCCGATCGCGACTAAATCTAATAAATCTTCTAAGGGACTTTGAGGCACATGGGGTAAGGTCAAATAAAGAGCCTCAATCAACTTATATGCCACGGCAACACCGGACAAATTAAATAAACGATGATTTTGAGGTAAATTGCGAGGATTAACAATAGCAATCACAGGAGGACGTTGATCGGGTAAAGTATGATGATCAGTGATAATAATATCAATACCCAAATGATTCAGATAATCAATTTCTTTTAAGTTGGTACTCCCCGTATCACAGGTAATAATCAGAGTCACACCCCTCTGAACTAATTTCGCGATCGCGGTAATATTTAAACCATGAGATTCCGTGAGACGATTCGGGATATAATAGCTTAAATTTTCCGGGTTTAAAAATTGTGATAATCCTTCCCATAAAACAGCCGTTGAAGTGATACCGTCTGCGTCAAAGTCTCCCCAGATCACAACTTTTTCTTCGGTATCTCTGGCTTGTAAAATACGTGCAACTGCCAGATGAATTTCTGCACCAAAATCAAAGGGACTCGCGGGTTGATAAAATTGAGGGTTTAAAAATTTTTTAATATTATCCGGTTCATTTATACCACGTTCAAAAAGAATAGAAGCTGTATAATTACCCGCGAAGGCTGGCCCACAACTTTTCACCAAGTCTTTTAACCATTGGGGGGGATCATTATGGGGTAGAATTTGCCATTGGGGAGAGGGTTGTTGATTCATTTTACACCACTGTTTAAAGCTAATACGACAGGGAAAATCAGGTCTCTATTATATCATTTCACGGTGTGATTTTAGTGGGTATGGGATCTTTCACCTGTAGTCGGATTATGTTTTGAAGATAGGAGACATCTGGAAAAAATCGGATCAATGGCAGGCAGGATGCCTACCCTACAGTAGTTTATGGAAATGTCTACTGGTTAACCCGTCCTTACCCGTTAAAGATATCGCTAAAGAGATATTTCTTCGATTATAGCAAGATTTTTTAATAAGTCATAGAGGGACACGATATTGGGCAAATATTCCCTTTGACTCGGTTGAGCCCGTTGACAGAGAGTCACGAATTGACAAGATTGACAAATCCCCTTATTAATATCAACTTGAGTGAAGGATTTTTTCTGAGTATGATAATCATCTAACCCTTGAGTTAAATTATTTAAAATTTGCCTTAAATCGGCTTTGGTTTGTTCATGTTGTTTTTCACTATAGGGAATTGTGAGACTTTGGGGAGGTTGATTACCCAGAGGTTTCACAAACCAATAAGTCATAGAAACTTCTTCGGGTAAATAATTGCTAGTTTCCACTAAGACGAATAAATAAAGACGAGTTTGCCAATGTCTTGTTAATTTTTGGGTGTTTTGGGGAATAGGATAACTTTTCCAATCAATTATTCGGGCTTTTTGGGCATCAGCAATTAAGAGATCATAGATCACCGTAAATAAGAAATTATTCCAGAAGAAAGTGCGATAATGTTCAGCCTCTCTCAAAATATCTTCCTGGGGCTGTGAAGGTGTAAATAAATCCGTTGCTGTTTGGATTAAGTCCTGATAACATCGTTGCATTTCCGGGTTTTCTGCGAGAAGCGAATCCATTGGTAATCCTAATTCTCGTTGTTGCATTAAGAGGTGAAACTTTTTGCCCCAGGCTAATTTTTCTTGTTCGGCTAAAGTAAAGGGAGAAGCAAAATTATCTAAGTAAATATATTGATATTTTCGGGGACATTGGGTTAAAATTTTTAGTTGATTTTGAGATATTCTATACATAGGTATCAACGGTTTCGCTCATGGGTAAGTTAATCGTAACAATTATTGTCGAGATTGACAACCAAAGAAACCGGGTTTCTCAGATGTAGGTTGGGTTGAGCGCAGCAAAACCCAACCGACAAAACATAGGTATCAACGGTGGTGCTCAGGAGTAAGTTAATGGTAACAATTATGGTCGAGATTGACAACCAAAGAAACCGGGTTTCTCAGATGTAGGTTGGGTTGAGCGCAGCAAAACCCAAAAAATGTGTTGGGTTTTGCCCTACGCGCACGCGACGCGGCCTCAACCCAACCTACAAAGAAATGGCGAAGGTATTGTCAGTTGACGGTAGGAAATGAGAATTTTTGGTGAAGAAACCCGGTTTCTGTAAACCAAGTTGTCTCCATAATCGGGGATATTGTGTTATCCTATTTTTTCGCAAATCTCCGAGAGAAAATCTCAAATACTATGAGTTATGTTTTAGGTATTGATGGCGGTGGTACGACGACAACTTGTATCCTGATGAATGAGAATCGTCAAGTTTTATCTCGTAGTGAAGCGGGACCTTCTAATTATCAAAGTATTGGTTTAGATGCCGCGGGGAACGCGATTGAAATCGCGATCGCGCAATGTCTGTCTCTCCCTTCTCTACCCTCTCACATTACCATTAAAGGTTTTTGTTTAGGGTTGGCGGGGGTGGGGCGTTCAAAAGATGTAAAGATTATGCAAAATTGGGTTCAGAAATTTTACGATCGCGCTTCCCAATCTGTCTCGGTAAAATGGGATTTACAACCGGAAAATATTAAAATTTATAGTGATAGCGCGATCGCGCTTGTCGGCGGTATTGGCTCAGAAATAGGTATTGTCGCGATCGCGGGAACCGGATCTCAAATTTTCGGTCAAAATAAACAGGGAAAAACCAAACGAGTCGGAGGTTGGGGATATCTTTTAGGGGATGAAGGTAGCGGTTATAATATTGCTATAGGAGGTTTACAAGCAGTGTTAAAATCCTATGATGGACGTTTAGAGGAGACTAAACTCACAGACGCGTTTAAAACTCATTTAAAATTATCAGAAATTGAGGGGTTAATTTCTGTCGTCTATCGCCAGGGATGGAGTGTTAAAGATATCGCGGCTTTAGCCCCTATTGTCGCCGAAACTGCACAAGCAGGCGATCGCGTTGCCCAAAGGATTATTGCAGAGGCTCTTGATCAATTAGTTTGGGCGACACGGGTAGCCATAAATGACCTTTTTTTACCCGATGAAAGTTTAGAAATTGTCTTAGTTGGTGGTGTTTGGCAAATTGTTAATTTCCGAGCATCCTATGAAAAGGCAATTAGCGCGATCGTCCCTTCTGCCCATGTCATTTTACCCCGTAATGAACCCGCCTATGGTGCTGCACTTTTAGCTTTAGGTAATGGGTAATTGGTAATGGGTAATTGGTAATGGGTAAGAAAGAAGAAGTAATAAACCACAAAGGCACAGAGGGCACAGAGGAAGAAGGAAGAAGGAAGAAGGAAACTTCCCTATTAGCAATTCCCTAATTACCAATTCCCTAATCGCTAATCCCCAATCCCTAATCACCTATTCCCAATCCCTAATCACCTATTCACCAGGAGAAAAACAGTCATGTTAAAAATATCTCAAAACCGATCGCGCATCGCGATGTTTCTTTTAGGATTAAGTATCACAACCACCGCGCCGATCATCATTCCTCCCCCCATAATAGCTCAACCTTTATATCAATTTTCCAATCCAAAAATTGTCAGAGGAACTATTATTCCCATTAACTACGAAAAAGAAAAAATTATTGTCACCCCCAATGAAACAACACCCGTAACACTTATTGTCGCCCAAGACATGAAAACTCAAGACGGATTTATCGTTATTCCCAAAGATAGTAAAATTAATGGGCAAATACAACCAGTCCCCAATACCAAAGGCTCTCAATTTATCGCGAAAGAAATCATTTTTCCCAAGGGCAAAAAACTTTCTATTAATGCCGTTTCCGGTGTTATTACCCGCACAGAAACTATCACAAAAGGCGCCAATACCGGAAGTATTCTCACCGGAGCCGCGATCGGTGGAGCCGCAGCTACCGCGATATCCGTTATTACAGGTAGTAAAAACATTAACTTATTAACTGTCTTAGGAGGCGCGGCAGTCGGAGCCCTCGGTGGAGTCTTATTAGGGAAACGACAAGTAGATGTTTTAGTAATTTACCCGCAACAAGACCTCTCCCTTACGGTACAATCAGATATTGTCCTAGATCCGAGATTTTAAACATAGACTTTTTTGGGTTTAATTTTGTCACCAACTTACATCTTGATTACCGATTTCTCAAAGAGTTATATCCTTTCTGCTGATGATTGGTTTCATATCCTTTTTCGGCTTTGTTTGTCCTTATTGGTAGGATCAATTATTGGTTTAGAGCGTCAATTACGACATAAACCCGCGGGTTTAAGAACTCATGCAATGGTAAGTCTGGGATCTGCCCTTTTTGTCATTATTCCACTAGCATTAAATAACACGCCTAATTATGATTCTGTCAGTCGTGTTATTCAGGGAATTGCCGCGGGGGTAGGTTTCTTGGGAACGGGGGAAATTTTGCGCCAAAATTCGCAAGACTTAGCTGGTATTGAAGTTTCTGGACTCACTTCTGCTGCCGCGATCTGGGTATCTTCGGCCTTGGGAATTGCCGCGGGTTGTGGCCTTTGGCAAATTTCTTTAATGGGTGCTCTTCTCGCGTATCTTATTCTGCATCTTGTCTATAATTTGGAACATCATCGAAAACGTTAATTTTTCATTTTTTTATGCTAAAATTATCTCAGAAATCTTGGCTATTCTTCACCTTTGCTCTGGTTTTAACCAGTCTTTCTAGTTGTCTCAATTTTCAGTCTCAGGCGCAGTCTTCTTTAAAGGAAGCTAATAATGTTTCCCAGACAATAGCCCAGGAATTAACGGGGCAAAAAGTTAAGAATGACGGCTTTGGTTTACCGATTGATTGTAAATTAGGTGAAGATTGTTACATTATGCACTATGTCGATCGCGATCCCTCTCCTGCGGAGGTTGATTTTGGTTGCGGCCGTCAAACTTATGATAAACATGATGGTACTGACTTTGCTATTGCTAATGAAAAAGTGATGGCAAAAGGTGTCGCAGTAGTCGCGATCGCGCCCGGTAAAGTATTAAGAGTAAGGGATGGAGTACGCGATCGACGGGTTGAGGATGACACAACAAAAAAAGAGGTGGAAGGCACAGAATGTGGTAATGGCATGGTTATCGATCATGGTAATGGTTGGGAAGCACAATATTGTCATTTACGTCAAGGAAGTGTCAAGGTAAAATCAGGCACTCAAGTGGAAAAAGGTTCTGTTTTAGGAATGGTAGGAGAGTCGGGTTTAGCATCATTTCCCCATGTTCATTTAACTTTACGTTATCAAGGGAAACCGATCGATCCTTTTGTAGGACCCGATGCACCAAATGGCTGTAATGTTACTCGTAAACCTGTATGGGATAAGCCTTTAGCTTATGTACCAACGGGGTTAATTCAGGCTGGTTTTTCCACGATCGCGCCCCAATTAGGGGATGTTTTGGCGGGCAAATTTACGGAAACTGTTTTTCCGGTGAATAGTCCCGCGTTACTTTTTTGGGTCCATGATTTTGGAGTATTGGAGGGCGATCGCGAGTTTTTTCAGTTAATTGATCCCACAGGTAAAACGATTTTAAAAAATGAGGCAACGCTGAAAAGTTCTAAGCGTTATTGGTTAAGTTTTGTCGGTAAAAAGAATACCGAGGCAAAACCCTTAATCGCGGGTATTTGGAAAGCACAATATCGTTTAATACGAGGAGATAAGGTATTAATTGATATTCAAAAATCAGCAAAATTAGAATAGGAAAAACAGTTTAATTTTCGATAGAAATAATGCTTTACACAACATTGGTGTCAAATTAAGGTCAAATCCTTAGTCCGTCAGGGGTTCAAACCCCTGCCTTAAAGCTAAAGTCCTCGCATATAGGACTAATGAGTTTTTTATGATACGAGAGCGAAACTAACTGAAACCCTCAGAATTGAGTTTTTTTGAATCAGGGTTTGAAGGACTTTCGCCAGAAATCAAGTCCTCTTTAGAGGACTTTCGCTATGAGACAGGGGTTTGAACCCCTGACGGCTTTCGGCTTAATTTGACACAACTGCACCAGGAGTCAGGCCTATTTCCATGTTACCGGAAATAGGCCTGACTTCCTAATCCATTTCTCGCGTCGCCGTAGCATTATTAACTATTTGTTGACCTAATTTGCACAGTAATAATTCCGTGCGATCGCTCAACCGAGTCACAAAAATGCCATTTTCGGCTTCCACATCAGTAGAAATCCAAGTCCCTTCCAGAGTGACTTCGATAAAATCAGCATCCGCGATACAAAGGGAGATCGCGTCTCTTTCCCGAATAGCAGCCTCTTCTAAGAGAGAAATACCAATCAAATCCACAGGAAGTAAAAACGCGGCTGTACTAGGTTCAATACAAATGCTTTCACCAACGCGCATGGCTAAAATCACACGAAGTGTGACTAATTGTTCAGGAGATTGAGCTAATCTTTCTAATGTAAATCCTGTTTCTGTGTAAGTCAGTTTTAACATTTTATGACTTCCTGTTTATTTATTCATCAAGTAAGGAAGAGGGAAGAGGGAAGAAGGAAGAAGGAAGAAGGAAGAAGGAAGAGGGAAGAGGGAAGAAGGAAGAAGGAAGAATGAAGAAATAATGAACCACAAAGGCACAAAGACACAAAGACACAAAGGAAGAATGAAGAAGGAATTTCCCACATTACCTATTACCTATTACCTATTACCTATTACCCATTACCTATTCCCTATTTCCCATTCCCCAATCACCAGTCCCCCCAGCCCCCCAAAAAGACTCCGCGAAGGCGACAGTGGGATGTAAAGGAGCTTTGGGTTTGGCGCGTAAGATCATTCCGGCTTCCGTGGGGGTACGATCGCCCTTTCGGGAATTACATTTTTCGCACGCGGTAACTATATTATTCCAGCTATGGGAACCCCCTTTTGAACGTGGAATAACATGATCTAACGTCAAATGTTTCCCATTTCCGCAATATTGACAAACATGGCCATCTCGTCGCAATACTTCCCGACGGTTAACCGGGGGAATATTCCAAACCCGTTCATTTTGTCCAAAGATTAAGCGAATATGTTCGGGAACATAAATCGCACAACTGGGCGATCGTACCACCCATCCGTTCCCATTTCCCAAATCTAAAGGCTCCGCTTTGCCTGTGACAATCAGCGCGAGTGCTCGTTTGATATTAATACGACTCATCGGTAAGTAGTTTTTGGAGAATACAACTACGGAATGACTTAAAATATCGCGTCCTAACACAAATGACTCCTTTCCAACTCGGAAAAATCAAAACCCCCGCTTCGATGGGTGGGAAGCGGGGGTTGGAAAAAGGACTAAAGGCATCTTTTTCACTGAGAGGGGTATTAGTATTTCCCCCCGCGTCTTATCTGGAAATATTCTGCTGTGATTAACGGATAATTTTGGGTGCAATTACCCACAAATTCCGCGATATCTTCCCCATCACGAGAACCCTCTTTTAATAAAGATTCTCCCTCCCATCCGGTTTTGCCCAGAAGCAATGAGGCATCTCTGTAACCGTCAAAATGGTTACTTGGGGTGCGATTCATTGTGGAGGTTAATAAATGTTTCACAGCAAATTTTTTTACTAAGGTGGACAACGGCTCTGAATGCAAGATAACACAAGGCCCTGGGAGATCCGCAAGTCTTTCCCTTTGTCTGTACTTGGGGACTCTTGCACTGCTTCTCAAATCATACTACACTAATATTACACAAATGTAAACCCCATGCAAGGAGAAAATTTATGCAAACCTTACCGAGAACTTCTACAACGGAGATGGAAGTAACGAGCATCCGTCTTGAGCGCGAATTAAAGGAGAGATTGAAGGAATTGGCGGGAAATCAAGGTTATCAAGCTTTGATTCGGGATTTGCTCTGGAATTATGTGCAGCAAAAGACGGGAGAGTATCGACCTAAATTTAGTCGTGGGGATATTCGTGCTACTATTTCTGCCTCTGCACACCATGAGCAACGGTGTGTTTTGACGGGTGAGATGATTCGAGTTAATGAACCTATGTTACTGGGATTAACGATTCATGGCGATATGGTGCCTTTAAGTGTTGGTAGTTTAGATGACTAGGTGATTTTTCTACATTCTCATAAGAAACCCAATTTTTTTAGGAAATTGGGTTTTTTCTTGTTGTAGCCATTCTTTGTAGGTTGGGTTTCGTGCCTCAACCCAACCTACGAATCTTTCCCTGTATTACTTATGAAATGCTCAAAACGAGAGTTTATTTTGATTTTTCAAGGTTTTTCGCGTTACTGTCTTACGTCGAAATTCCGTTTTTTCTTCTTTTTTGTGCTCTTTTGTCTCATAACGCGATCGCTTCCTTATTTGGCTCCTATTCACGCGCGCGATATTGCCCAAGAGCAAGACTCCATCGAATTTCACGATCGCGATGGCTTGCCTTTGGGGACAATTTTGACACGCGATTCTCAACATACCGCGGTTGTCCCTTTAGAGCAAATATCCCCTCATTTTCTCCACGCGATTCTCGCCGCGGAAGACTCCCGTTTTTATCAACATGGCGCGATCGACCCCATCGCGATCGCGCGTGCGTTATCGGAAGCAATACAGGCAAAACAACTTGTCAGTGGAGCATCAACAATTACCATGCAACTGGCCAGAATGTTAGAAAATCCAGAGGGAAACATCGCCATAATCAAAATACGAGAAATTTGGTTATCGTGGCGACTCGTAGCAGGAATGAATAAAAATGAGATCCTAATGGCTTATATTAACCGTTTACCAATGGGGGGTAATATCTATGGAGTAGAAGCCGCGTCACGGACTTATTTCGGCATTCCGGCAAAGGATCTTACCTTAGCTCAAGGGAGTATTCTGGCATCAATTCCCAACGATCCCAATAATCTCAATCCCTATCACAATTTTACGGCCTTAAAAAAACGACAAAAATATGTCTTAAATCGGATGATTAGAGAAAAATATATTACAAGGGAACAAGCAGAAAAAGCCTTAAAAGAAGAAATTTTACTTTTACCCAGAAAACAAGGAATTATTGCCGCGCCTCATTTTTTATTTTGGTTAGCCAGTCAATTACCAAAAAATCATCCGACTCAAATTCGCACTACCATCGATCGCGCTTTACAGAAATTTGTCGAAACCCAAGTCCAACAAACCATTAATAACTTAACATCCCATAATGTGCATCACGGAGCCGCGTTAGTCATTAATAATCACACCGGAGAAATATTAGCATATATCGGCTCACCGGATTACTTTGACGAAACCAACATGGGACGTAATGACGGCATACAAGCCTTACGTCAACCCGGTTCTACCCTCAAACCTTTTTTATATGAACTTGCCCTAGAAAAAAAGGTAATTAAACCTAATAGTATTTTAGCAGATGTGCCGACTTATTATGCCATTCCGGGTGCAAAACTTTACAATCCCACTAATTATAATGAAGAAAACTTTTTCGGACCAGTGCGAGTCAGAATCGCCTTAGCTAATTCTCTGAATATTCCCGCGGTTAAAGTCTTAGAAAAAGTGGGAGTAGATCACTTTTTAAACCGATTAAGAAACTTAGGATTTAGCAATTTAACCCAGTCAGCAGAATATTATGGTTTAGGATTAACATTAGGGAGTGGTGAGGTAAGTTTATGGGAATTAGCCAAGGCTTATCGGATTTTAGCAAACCAAGGAAAAGTCACCCCCCTTGTCACTATTTTAAATGAGAATTGCGAGACTCAATCAACAGATATTAACCAGAAGAAAGCCGAGAATGTCTGTGTTAAGAGAAGTTCATCAGTCATTGCTGAAAATCAAATAGATGCACCGACAACATGGGCATTAATTACAGATATATTAAGTGATGCCCATGCCAGAGCGCAAGAATTTGGGGTTAATTCCGTATTAGTATTACCCTTTCCTACCGCGGTAAAAACGGGGACATCTTCCGATTTTCGAGATACTTGGACCATAGGTTTTAGTCGTGATTATACTGTCGCGACTTGGGTGGGTAATTTTAATGGCGATCGCATGAATAAAGTATCAGGAGTAATGGGTGCGGCTCCCCTTTGGAATAGAATCATGTTACATTTACATGAAGGAAAAGAACCGGATAAATTTCGGGAACCGAAAGGATTAGTAAAACGACCAATTTGTGCGATTTCGGGGTTACGTCCGACACCTGACTGTCCCTCTGTGGTACAGGAATATTTAGATCCTAATGATCTAAGTAATTATGAAAAATCTACCGCGTCTTTGTCACTTCCATCGGAATATAAAGAATGGCTATCGAGACAAAATCAAGTTAATTTTACTGGTAAAAATTTACAGATAGTCTTTCCGCAGAATGATGATTATTTTGTCATAAATAATCAAGATAAAAACCAGATAGAGTTAAAAGTTACTGGAGTTAATAATACGTCAATAGAATGGTTTTTAAATGGAGAAAAATTAGGTAATACTCGCGTAAACACTTTATTTTGGCAAATGAAACCCGGAGAATGGACCTTAGAGGTAAAAGCGGGAAAGATGACAGATAATGTAAAATTTCAAGTAGAAATCGCGGAGAATAAACTCAGGAAACGGGGGTTTTCTCTTACCGATACTTCTCATTAATGAAACTTACGGAGAAACCCTGTTTTTGGCCTTCTGGGAGAGGCGCGATCGCGCTTAGATAAAGAAACCGGGTTTCTTAGCAAAATCTCGGTTGGGATGCCAAGATTATCAAAGAAACCCGGTTTCTAGGCTCTGGAGGGGCAGTATCGTGGCCTTATGCTAATAGAGGAATTCTGGTAAAAACTCCTTGTTTCAAAGATATCTGCACCCACAGTAGCCAATCTGAGTGAGATATATGATAAACTCTAGGATTGTAGTAGCATTTTAAGTCGGACTCTAGGAAATTTTTTAATTTTTCTGTTTCGAGATTGAGGGAAAGCAACAGCTCGATTTCTTTGATAGTTTGTTGCACTTGGGAAATTGATTCGTCTTTGAGATAATTGCGGATAATTCCCAGAGCATCCGGTGCTTCTAAATCCCAATCTTGATGGAAATAAGCACTGCAAAATTGAGCGAGGGCGGGAAATTGTTGTTCGGTCATGGTTCTGGGTATGCTGTTAGAATATAGTATCCTAATCGTACTGTAGAATCTCGTCTCAAAACGATTTGTAGGTTTTGAGCGGGTACGGTACTAGGGGCACCACGAGTTAGAGTAACGCCGATGGGATTAGTAGCAGTATGGTTGATTTGTAACCGGGCGGAATTACCACTAAGCCAATTGGTAATTTGAGTTTGGTTAGCATCTATCGCGTCTGATATGGCTTGTTCGGCAATTTCTCGATTCAGGAAGGATGATGCTCTGGGGAGAGTTGTTTGAGTCGCGAGTCGATTCGAAAGTTCGGTTTCTGTTAAATCAACGTGCCGTGCTAATGTATGTCCTCCGGCTGATTCATGGGCTGTTAGACCTCCACCCGGAGTTATATTAGTAAAATCGGTCACAGGTTGTGGTTTAGTGTCTGCATTTATTTATTTATTTTACTAGAAATTGGTGAAAAAAAACTCGCGTGGGTTAAAGAAACCGGGTTTCTTCTTAAATATCTCGGTAGGATGCAAAAGCGATCGTAGAAACCCGGTTTCTCGAAGAGGCGCGATCGCGTGGATGCGATCTTGCACCGTGATCCCAAGCCAAAGCCTAATGACTTATCCGCAAATTGATCTCTCTAACCTTTTATCTGTTTGGAGACTAAATGTTTACGCAGAAGACAATTTTTTGTCATAAAACTTTACATATCTCTTCATAGCCCTTGTCAAACCTACCCAAATCGTAAGAGCAGTAGCCTCATCCAGGGTACTCGGGTAGTGCGCGCCTCATTGGGGACTTGTACCCCCACAAAGAATAAGTCCTCGCGCTCCGTTTAGGTTGCACAAAGAGAGGGGGTTAGGAGCGCGATCGCGCCGCGCCTGTCAACGGAGAGACAATTGGCAGGAAAAATTATGAATAATTGTAGCTAAAAATAGGACGCGATCGCGTTCCTATTTGGCACATTTTTAGTTTATTAAGTTTGGGATAAATCATGGGTTTATACTATAGTTTAGGTGTAATAATCGGCAGAATCCTTACTCGGTAACGAGAGGGATCGATCGTTATTAAAGCACCGCGATCTAATTCTGATTCAAACTGACACAGAACTGGAATTACAATATCTTCTAAGGTCTCAGGCAAGATATCTTGAGTTCTTACCTGAATTACACTTGGAGCATTAGCCTGGGTAGTAGCCAGAAGTATGCCAAAATCTAGGTCGTGAGTGAAAACGATGTAGCCGTTGGTACTAGCCCAAGCCATAATTATTTGGTCTATTGAACTGACTCAATTGAGTATTTAGCAAAAACCGAAACCCAGTCGGGTGATAGGTTCATGTCTATTAATATTTTCATGCCAGCAACAGGGGGACTTCTTGTTCTTCAACTCGCCAAGCTGCATAAGCTAGGGCTTCATAAATGTCGGCTTCTTCCAAATAAGGGTAAGCTTTAAGAATGTCGGCGGGGGTGTGCCCTGATGCCATGAGACCGACGATCGCGCCTACTGTCACTCTCATACCTCGAATACAAGGTTTGCCACCCATAACTTGTGGATTAAGGGTGATTCGGGTTAATGGTTTCATAGTAAAAATTTGGGGTTTTATTTAATTATATCAGAAGGCGACCAACCTTTCATCTAAATATTAGTACAAAGATTCCGAATTGTTCGGTTAACTAAACTTAAATAATCATTCGCCTTGATCAACTCAGAGACAATCATCTCGAAAAATGATGAATATTTGTCGTGAAAAAGGGGAGCGCGATCGCGGGGTAAAGAAACCGGGTTTCTTAGCAAATATTTCGTTGGGATGCAAAAGTTATCGTAGAAAGCCGGTTTCTGTAGGGGCTGTGCCCCCGGGAGCGCCCCAAACCCGGTTTCTGGGAGAGGCGCGATCGCGTCAATTAAGGAGATGAGGGAGGAAGAGAGTCAATATTTGCTAAGGCAAAAATTAGCATTTCTTCGGCACGATATATTATTTGCACTGTGTCTGTTTGTGCGATTTGTATATCTGCATTATAGTCGGCTTCTAATCGAATGTTTTGGGCATCAATTAGATAACGATGGAACTGCACCGGAACGAGTCCGGGTCGAGCAAATTTCTGACCGAAAGATGCGATCACCGCGGAGTGGCGAGAATAAGATAATTTCTCCCCTTCTAAAAAGGCAGTCGCGATGTAAAACATCACATAATAAGCACGGGAAGCCGCAGAATCAAAAAAGCCTTGATCGTTTAAAATTCTTGCAGCTTGTAAGGTTCTTTTAGCCTTTTCAAGGAGTTTTTCTTGCTCTGGAGTCATATAGGGACTCCTTCTCGCCGGATATTGCGAAACAAACCGCTCTCATATTCTTGGTACTTCTGAACTGTGGCAAACATACAGCTAATTACTACAGTATGTTTTAAGCAAATATCGGCAATCAAAACAGAAATTCGCTGGCTTTCTTGAAAGTAATTGAATGAATTTTTGAGCAGGATTAAAACATCAATATCGGAGTCGGATTTAGCATCACCTCTGGCTTGGGAACCATAGAGAATGATTCCGTCAAGTTGAGGTCCGTAAAGTTCCTCTAAACCTTGGCGTGTTTCGCTGAGGATTGTCTGAAGTTTTTTTTCAGTCATGGGCTAATTTTTCCCCATCTTTTTATCTATTTTAGTCCCGTGGATAAAGAAACCGGGTTTCTTCACAAATAGCTCGGTATTGATGCCAAAGTTATTGTAGAAACCCGGTTTCTGTAGGGGCGGTGCCCCCGTGCCCGTCCCAAACCCTGTTTCTGGCAGAAGCGCTACTTTTTACACAACACAAGACGAGAAATTTTGATCACCTTAATAACCAGGAGGTAAATTTGATAATTCCGCCTCCACCTTCAATAAATTTTGAATCCGTGCTTCCGTCGGAGGGTGAGTAGAAAATAAATTGCGTAACCAATCTCCCGCGGAGACATTCATAATTAATAAAGGAGAAAAAGCCGGATTTCCTTCGATCGGCATTTGACGTGCATTACTGTCTAACCGTTGCAATGCTCTCGCCAAAGCACGAGGATTTCCTGTTAATTTTGCCGCGCTAGTATCCGCTGAAAATTCTCTCGTTCGAGAAATCGCAAATTGAATTACAGAAGCCGCTAATGGCGCGAGAATTATGGTTAATAATAACGCGAAAGGATTAGCTCCTTCTCGGTTATCTCGCGAGCCTCCCGTAAACCACATACTATAACTAGCCATTTGCGCTAACCAGGAAATTGCACCCGCGATCGTCGCCGCGACAGCTTGTGTCAACGTATCCCGGTTTTTAATATGACTTAATTCATGGGCAATTACCCCTTCGAGCTCATCATCTGACAAAATATTCATAATACCTTCTGTCACCGCGACAGCCGCGTGTTGAGGATCTCTACCCGTGGCAAAAGCATTGGCCGAATCAGTGGGAATAATATAAACTCCGGGCATGGGTAAATTTGCCCGTTGTGCCAAAGTTTCTACCATATTATAAAGTTGAGGCGCTTCACTAGGACTAACAGATTGAGCTCCATAGGCTGCTAAGGCAATTTTATCGGAAAAATACCATGATCCAAAGTTCATTACTGCCGCGAAGACTAAACCAATAAGGGCACCACCTTTCCCAAAAACTAAAGAACTAATAACTATTAAGAGCGCACTTAATAGACCCAATAATACTACTGTCTTAATTTGATTCATGGGATTTTTACCTCTGTATTCAAGGGGTTATATTTATTTTTTAGCTTAGGCTCTATGATAGCATAATTTGACCAAATATTGTCAGATTAACCGTCTGATTTTATTACGGTTTTTTCGACAAGCCATGACATAATCGCTTGTTTTTTTTATAAAAAAGTGTAGAAACCGGATTTATTGATACCAATTTATTCTGACTGATCAAAAAAGGAAGAAACCCGGTTTCTGCTCATCTAATTCTCTCTTTGCCACCAAAAACATCTCGGACACGATAAATCGGCCGTCCTTGAGATTCATGGTAAGTTCGCATTAATAATTCGGCTAATAATCCAAAACAGAATAACTGCACTCCCGTTAACAGTAAAACCACCGCTAAAGTAAGTAAAGGACGATTACCAATCTCTTGACCTAATCCCAATTTTATGAAGGTTAAATAGGTACTAATAATTACACCTAAAAACAGAGAAGCCATCCCCATAAAACCAAAAACGTGCATGGGACGAGTTAAAAATTTCTTCATAAAATAAATGGTTAATAAATCCATCAAAACCCGAAAAGTACGCCAAATACCATACTTACTTTTTCCATACTTACGGGCATGATGTCGCACAGGAATTTCTGTAATGCGAGCCCCTTCAATAAATGCTAAAGCGGGTAAAAAACGATGTAATTCTCCATAAAGATTTAAGTCTGCGGCTAATTCCGCTCGGTAAGCTTTTAAAGAACATCCATAGTCATGTAATTTTACTCCTGTAACTTTGGCAATTAACCAATTAGCAATTTTTGAAGGAATCAGACGACTAACTGTATTATCTTGGCGATTTTTGCGCCATCCACTTACTAAATCATAACCTTCTTCTAATTTAGCCAAGAGGACTGGAATATCGGCGGGATCGTTTTGTAAATCCCCATCCATTGTGATAATTACTTTCCCTTTGGCATAGTCAAAACCCGCGGACATTGCGGCACTTTGTCCGTAATTTTTACGGAAGATTACGGCTTTTAAGTCTTGACGTTTTTCTGCGTTTTCTTTTAACCAATTTGCTGAACCATCTTTAGAGCCATCATCGACACAAACTATTTCATAGGTTAATTTACTATCGGTAAAAGCAGAAGAAATTGATTCGATTAAATGGGGTAAACTTTCTACTTCATTGTAAATCGGAATCACAAGGGAAATATCAGGATTTGCTTGAGAGATATTTTCCGTTTCTACTAATTTTTCTAGCATATTTCTCGTGTTTTTTATTGACGTGATGATCTTAACATAAGAAACCCACATTTGTTGGGTATTTTTACGCTATTGAGAATGGGGGTTAGAGGGATATTCCGTTGACATCGATCGCGCTCTCGATAACAATCAACCCTGTTTCTGAGTGTATTGGCAAAATCAACGGGGTTTCTCGGCTCTAACTATTCATAACTAAAATAGAACTAGGATTGGGTTGATAACTCGCGATAACTCGCCCTACACCTCGTAATTGACGATAATAGGTTTGACTAATTGTATCGCCAGTTTCCGCCAGAATATCAATACCAATACCATTACGTCCTTGATCTTTTCCAGAACTATGAATATAACGACTATCTCCGAGATATAATCCAACATGGGTAGCTTTTTGGGGTGTTCCAAAAAATACTAAATCCCCCGGTTTTAATTCGGTTATCTCTATTTTTTGGACAAAATCTTCCTGTTGATAAGCATCTCTTGGTAGCCAAATTCCTACGGATTGAAAAGCCGCTTGCATCAATCCTGAACAATCATAATTAGGGCTAACTGTACCTCCCCATAAATATTCATTGGTTTGATTCATGGCATGATAGGTAAACGCGATAATATCGGGTATTTTTTCTCTAATTTCTTCTTCGGAAACCCTTTGAGGGTGATAACGGATAGAGGAGACTTCTAAAGAATCCACATCCGTTAATGCTAACCATCCGGGGTAATCATCTTCACATAATCTTACTTCGATCGCGTTTGTCTCCCCCATTTCCTGGGAAGGTGTAGGCGATACTAAAACTCGGAGATAACGTCCGACTGCGGCTTGAGTCGTGAGACGATCGCACTTGATAGAATCATAAAGATTTAAGTTATACCTTACTCGGTACTCAACTGTATTAGATAATGGTAGATGGCTCATAGCTAATCACTAATTGCGAATAAAGGAAAGATAAGTGTTCCACACATTTAAACATAAAGTAGGATAAGAATCCAGCTTGTCATGCGTAAGCGGGTGTACTATAGCAATCCTATTTCAATTGTAATATTTTTGTAGGGGCAATCCCCCCGTGGTTGCCCCGATTGATCAGGGGTAGGCACTCTGGCTTTACCCCTAGGTTTTACCACAACTTATTTAGGATTGCTATAGATTTTTAGATGCGTAACAACTTAGATGATCCCCGAAAGACACAGATAAAAAGAAAGGGAGTTTGCCCTTGGCAAATGTCAAATAAAATGATAAAATTTACCTAAAAAATAGCGTTTCTGAGCATTGATTCAGATCAAATCCCAAATCCAGATTACTCATTACCTATTCTCCATAACTATGCCATTTTTCCGTGAAGACGAACAACTAAAAACTCTCGGTGAGCAAATTTTAACAGCTACCCGGACAAAATTTCCCTCCTTACAACCCGATCAAATCGCGATTACTTGGATTGTGTATGATACACCCGTTCCTGTCAATACCGGAGGGGCTCTCAGTGCCAATGAATTTTGGAAATATGAAGTGAGAGGGTTTGCCGATCGCGCTTCCGAAAGAATCTATCCGGGGAGTATCGTTAAATTATTCTATCTTGTCGCCGTCTATGAATGGTTAGAAAAAGGAATGATTCCCCCCTCAGAGGAATTAGAACGCGCCATCCGTGATATGATTGTAGATTCTAGTAATGACGCGACAAGTTTAGTGGTAGATATGTTAACGGGAACCACTAGCGGACCAGAATTAACAGGAGGTCCCTTTACCACTTGGCAACAACAACGTAATTTAGTCAATCGTTATTTTCACTCCCTACAATGGCCCGAATTAGAACCTATTAATGTTAATCAAAAGACTTGGGGAGATGGTCCCTATGGACGCGATCGCGCTTTTTTAGGACCAATGATGGAAAATCGCAATATGTTAACCACAAATGCTACTGCGCGATTATTACATAGTATTATTGGCGGTGTCGCGGTATCCTCAAAAACCTCTCAAAAGATGATGCAATTCATGGCGCGATCGCTCGATCCTCAAGAATTAGAAAATAATCCCGAAAATCAAGTCATCGGATTTTTAGGGGGTGGACTTCCCGAAAATGCCCAAATTTGGTCAAAAGCCGGATGGACATCTCAAGTGCGTCACGATGCTGCTTATATTGAAATTCCCAACTTACAACCCTATTTACTGGTAGTATTTACCGAAGGTAAAGATAACAGTAAAAATGAAGAAATATTACCATTTATTTCTCGTAAAGTTGTCGAAGCAATGGAGACTTTATCGTGATATAATAGTAATTATTTAGATTATTTTCTAACCACAAAGGCACAGAGAACACAGAGGAAAGATAACAGAGAAGAGAGAGAAAGTCAATAGGTAAAACCCTTAGATAATAGCCTATAATCCCTTGCCATCGCGTTTCCTGTTTTCACTTTATTCCTTAACCTCAAAGTTATCGAAAATTCCCCCTTTGTGTTCTCTGTGCCTTTGTGGTTCATTTTAAAATAAGAGTAGGTTTGGTTGAATAGATAAAAGGAGTCCTAGTAAGCATTAATATTTCATTCAACCCAACCTCCCAGAATTGTGCTTATAATTCTTGATTAAAAACTATCAGAACTATCTAAAAGTTGTACCAGTCCATCCAATTGTTGTAAAACCTGGAGACGACCGCGTAATTCTGCTTCTTCCGTTGAATTTGGAGACGTGACTTTCTGTAACAAACGTCGTGTTTGCACCAATTCTTGATTAATTTCTACTTTTAAGCGGATATATTTAAGCCGATCATTCATCATAATAGATTACCCTGACTGCAATTTAGATTGGAGATTTTCGAGACACTGACTAGCCGAATAAATTTCTTTTGAGAGCCTCGTCTGAAATCCTGAATCTGGATCAAATTATCCCCTAACATACACTAAATTAAACATTTTTTTTCTTCCCCTATTGCGGTTTCGGGATTTCATAAGTAAAGAAATCGAAAGCCATACGGGTATTAGGAAAAATAGCCTGTGCTTCTTTTAATAAATCATCCAAAACAACGGCATTTCCTGGGGCATAGCGGGGACTAAAATGAGTAAGAATTAACTCTTTTACACCCGCGGCTAATGCTACTTGTGCCGCCATTGTTGAGGTAGAATGTAAGCGATCGAAGGCCATTTGGGCATCTTGATGGGCAAAGGTAGCCTCATGGACTAATAAATCAGCACCTTGGGCTAATTCCACCGCGCCATCACAATAGATAGTATCAGTACAATAAACAAATTTACGTCCAATTTGCGTCGGTCCACAAAATTCAGCACCATTCACTTGACGACCATCGGGTAAGGTGATAAATTTGCCCTGTTTTAATTGGCCATAGATGGGACCGGAGGGTATTCCGTAAGCCTTGGCCTTTTCCACATCAAAGTGCCCCGGACGATCTTTTTCGGTGATCCGATAACCGAAGGCCGTTACTCGATGTTTTAATAGTCCACAACTAACGACATATTCTTCATCTTCATAAACAATACCCGGCCGAGACTTATGGACTTTGACGGGATAGGATAAATGGGTTTGGGAGTAACGTAAACAGGCTTGGAGATAGTCGTCTAATCCAGAGGGACCATACATATCAATCCGTTTCGCGTTTCCGGCTAACCCGCAACTGGCTAATAACCCCGGAAGTCCGAAAATATGATCGCCGTGGAGATGGGTAATAAAGATACGACTTAATTGACTTACTTTCAAGTCACTACGAAGAAATTGATGTTGGGTTCCCTCTCCAGAGTCAAATAACCATACTTCCGCCTTTTGGGGAAGACGAAGGGCTATGCTGGATACATTACGCGATCGCGTAGGAACACCAGAACTTGTACCTAAGAATGTTATCTGCAAATCTCCAATGACCTCAATAAAACTTAATAAATGATAAATTAATATTCAATACTATCTTAGGGTGGGAATAGCCTCAATGAGAAACGGAGTATTTCTCCCTGGTTTCTTCCTTTTACAAGGTATTTGAGGTGAAAAACTCGGTTTCTTGGGGGGTTGACACCTCGGAGTCTCACCCTTGCCATATTGATCAAAATCAACTAGGTTCCCTTTGCCTTTAATCTGACGCAATTGATGATGAAATCTCAATTTTCCTTGACTTATCTTTTTTCTGGACTCACCAAGGGCTATTGGTGGGGAGCTCTTTTCCTCTGGTTGTTGATCGTAGCACCTGCACAAGCTTCTTTAATTTTACGCGTGGCTATCCAAGAAGGTGTTAATCAAGTCAAAGTGGGAAGTACCACTAGGGCGATCGTCCGCGATGGCAGTAGTGGTCAAATTTTGGGAGAAATTCCGGGGATGGATGGTTTCGCGGCTCAACCTTCTGGCAATAAGGTGGCTTTGTCTAAATGGCAAGCCAATGACATTATCATTGAGCCTTCTGCTAATGGTTATGTTTGGATCGGCGATCGTTGGTATCGGGGCAGCGCGATGTTAATTTCCCGTAAGGGAAGTGTCACCGCGGTTAATTATGTGGATTTAGAACAATATTTATATAGTGTGTTAGGGGCTGAGATGAGTGGGAATTGGCCTCAAGAGGCCTTAAAGGCTCAAGCTGTCGCGGCACGCTCCTACGCGTTACACAAGCGTCAAGGGGGGGGAAATGGGATTTATGATTTAGATGATACCCAGGGCTCTCAGGTTTATAAGGGTTTGGAAACGGAGTCTTCTGGAACTTATGCCGCGGTTGATGCTACGAAGGATCAGGTTTTGACTTATAACGGACAAGTTATTTTAGCCGCGTTTCATTCTTCTTCTGGGGGACATACGGAAAATGTCGAGGAAGTTTGGAGTCAACCTTTACCTTATTTAAGGGGGGTTCCTGATTTTGATCAAGGCTCTCCGGTTTTTGAGTGGAGTAAGACTTTTACGCGAGCACAATTAAATGGACTTATTTCTGGTGTGGGGAATATTATGGAGTTGACTCCTCAACGCAAAACTACTTTTGGTAGTATTGTCTCGATGAAAGTGGTGGGTGATCAGGGATCTAAGGTTTTGAGTGGTGATGCTTTGCGCGAAGTTTTGGGGTTAAAGAGTAATCGTTTTATGGTAGTTCCCGTGAATAACTCCAAAAATCCTACCGCGTTTGAGGTGAAGGGGCGAGGTTTTGGCCACGCGATCGGTTTAAGTCAGTATGGCGCGTATAATTTAGCCCAACAGGGTTATAAATATGATCAAATTTTGGCCTACTATTACCGCGGGGCAAATTTAGCTAAAATTCAAGTCCAGTAGACACCTCCAAAAACTACAGTAGGGTAGGCATCCTGCCTGCCATTGAGCCGAAAACTACAGTAGGGTAGGCATCCTGCCTGCCATTGAGCCGAAAACTACAGTAGGGTAGGCATCCTGCCTGCCATTG
>JBEDKD010000501.1:0-3346 GCA_041172365.1 Cyanobacteriota bacterium
GTATTGGTTTTGGTATATGTTGGTATTGAGAAGGTGGGTTGGGGGGTACTCTTTTCTCTTCTCTAAACTATAGCAGATAAGGGGAAGAGAGGAAAAAAAAATTTTTGGTGAGGAAAGTTTAGGTACGAGTGATCAGGGTTGTAGGGTTTCATTACGGAAAAAGAAACCGGGTTTCTGTTAGGGGCTCATGGTTTGTGGGTTTTTCTGAAGAAGAAACCCGGTTTCTCGGAGGTGAAAGAAACCGGGTTTCTGTGAGAAGGTTGATAGTTTGTGGTTTTTCCTCAAGAAGAAACCCGGTTTCTCGGAGGTGAAAGAAACCGGGTTTCTGTTAGGGGGTTGATAGTTTGTGGTTTTTCCTCAAAAAGAACCCCGGTTTCTCGGAGGTGAAAGAAACCGGGTTTCTGTTAGGGGGTTGATAGTAGTAGGTTGGGTGAAGCACCGCGCCACCCAACATCAAACCCAAATCATAAATCCATCCTCAAAAATTAATGATGTTGGGTTTCACTATCGTTTCAACCCAACCTACTAGCTTGCTGTTTTTTTTGTCGTGTATCCTCAAGCTATTATAACAAAATTCCCGCGATACAAGCTGTCATAAAACACGCGAAGGAACCCGCGATCATGGCTTGTATTCCTAAACGAGCCGCGTCTCCTTTTCTTTCCGGCGCGATCGCGCCTATCCCCCCAATTTGAATGCCAATTGATCCGATATTAGAAAACCCACATAAAGCATAAACGGCAATAATTTGAGCCCTTTCAGAAATTTCCTTTTTCTCGATTAAACTCTTCAAATCTAAATAAGCAATAAACTCATTTAAAATCGTCTTTTTCCCTAATAAAATTCCGACTTTACTACAATCTTCCCAAGGTATCCCCATTAACCAAGCCAGGGGAGCCATTACATAGGAAAAAATCCATTCTAAAGATAATTGGGGTAAATTCACCAGGGAACCAATCCAACCTAATAACCCATTTAACGCGGCTAATAATCCTAAAAACGCGATTAACATTGCTGCGACATTCGCGGCTAATTTTAATCCATCAATTGCCCCCGAAGCCGCGGCATCTATGGAGTTAGCATAATGAGTTTCTAGGTTTATTTTTACATCACCCCCCGTCATTTCTTTTTCCGTTTCTGGATACAATAATTTAGAGATTGCTAAGGCCGCGGGTGCAGACATTACCGACGCGGCAATTAAATGTTCTGCGGGAATGCCAAAGGAAATATAAGCCGCCATTACTCCTCCCGCGATCGTGGCAAATCCTCCTGTCATTATCGCGTGAAGTTCCGAAAGTGTCATAGTGGAAATAAAGGGTTTAATTAATAATTGTGCTTCCGTTTGTCCGACAAAAATACTTGAAGCACAATAGAGAGTTTCGGAACCAGATGTTTTCATTGTCTTTGACATTAACCACGCGATTCCTTGTACAACTTTCTGCAAAATGCCGTAATGATAAAACAGGTTAATAAAAGAGGCAAAAAAGATAATTGCAGGTAATATTTTAAAAGCAATTAAATGTTCTTCAATTTTCTCACCGAAGACAAATTTTGCCCCAATGTCAGAATAGTTTAAAAATGTCGATACCACATCTCCTAACCATTTAAACAGAGCTAAACCTGGGGCTGTTTTCAGAATAATCAGGGCAAAAATAAGCTGTAAAGCTATTCCCCAAAGGACCGGTTGCCATCGCACGGCTTTTCTGTTTCCCGAAAACAGGTAGGATATCCCCACAAAAAAACCTAAACCTACCAGTGAGATGAGTCGTTCGATCATGGGAGCAAAAATTTTAGAGAATCGAGGTTAAATTTTAGCCCCTTTTTGGTTATAATGGAAATATCTTACTTTTCCATCGCTTGACTTTGCGATTCTCACATGACTTTCCCTATTGTTGCTATTATTGGACGGCCTAACGTCGGTAAATCCACTATTGTTAATCGTTTGGCCGAATCTCAAGACGCGATCGTTCATGATGAACCCGGAATTACTCGCGATCGGACTTACCGACGTGCCTATTGGCGCGATCGCGAATTTATTGTCGTTGATACCGGGGGCCTTGTCTTTGATGATGATACGGAATTTTTACCCCTAATTCGTGAACAAGCTCTGATCGCGCTTAATGAAGCAAGTGCCGCGATTTTTATTGTGGATGGCCAACTGGGATTAACGGGTGGAGATGAGGCGATCGCGCAATGGTTACGTCAACAAAAAGTGCCGATTCTTCTTGCCGTTAATAAATGTGAATCTCCCAAAGAAGGTATTATTCAAGCGGCACAATTTTGGGAATTAGGTTTAGGGGAACCTTTCCCGATTTCTGGGATTCACGGTAATGGCACTGGCGAATTATTAGATGAGTTAATCACTCTACTTCCCCCAGTTAGTGATGAGGAAGAAACGGCCGAAACTAATATTGCCATTATTGGTCGCCCCAATGTGGGTAAATCTAGTTTACTTAATGCTTTTGTCGGCGAAAATCGTGCGATTGTTAGCCCAATTTCCGGTACGACACGCGATACGATTGATATGGTTGTCACCAAAGACGAAAAAACTTATCGCTTAATTGACACCGCGGGCATTCGCAAAAAGAAAAATGTTGATTATGGTGCAGAATTTTTTGGTATTAATCGCGCTTTTAAGGCAATTAAACGGGCCGATGTAGTTTTGTTAATGATTGATGCTATTGATGGTGTTACTGATCAGGATTTGAAATTAGCCGATCGCGTGATTGAAGAAGGACGAGCCTGTGTCATCGTCGTTAATAAATGGGACGCGATCGAAAAAGATTCCACGACAATTTATGATTATGAACGAGAAATACGCGCTCGTCTCTATTTTATGGATTGGGCAGAAATCATCTTTGTTAGTGCTCAAAGTGGACAACGCGTAGAAAAGATATTAGAATTAGTTGATACCGCCGCGGGAGAACATAAACGCCGTGTCACAACCGCGGTTATTAATGAAGTAATAGAAGAGGCAATTCGTTGGCATTCTCCTCCCGCGACTCGTCAAGGAAAACAAGGGAAAATTTACTATGGCACACAAGTGCGATCTGAACCCCCAACGATCGCGTTATTTGTCAACGATCCCGCGAGATTTAACGAAAATTATCAACGTTATGTAGAAAGCCAATTTCGCAAAAACTTAGGCTTTACAGGGACTCCCATGCGTTTACTTTGGCGTGGCAAAAAAGTACGCGATGTGGAAGGGGGACGCATCACCAATAGAGCCCAGCGCGTGAAATAATCGCAAAGCAAGGAAGAAGGAAGAAGGAAGAAGGAAGAAGGAAGAAGGAAGAGGGGGAGGATGGGAGGATGGGGAAGAGAGGGAAGAGAGGGACTGTCTCTTAT
>JBEDKD010000502.1:0-28960 GCA_041172365.1 Cyanobacteriota bacterium
GGTGTCAACTTAAGCCGAAAGCCGCCCGCCCGCCCGCCAGGGACTTAAGTAAGAGTCTAATAGCTAAAGTCCTCTGAAGAGGACTAAGAAAAAATTTGTTAAATATTAGACTTCTTAGGAAATAAGTTGAAACGCTTATAATACCGTTTTTCTGAATCAGGGTTTGAATGAATTTCGCTCATATATAGTGTTTCCATTTCATAAATAAAACTTGTGGCACAGGCATCTTGCCTGTGACGGGCTAAGATCCCGTACCACATTTACATCTCATTTGAAAATGCTATATCTATTTAGTCCTCAATATCTATAGCAATGCTAAATAGGTTGTGAAAGTTTTCGCAGTGCCAGTATCTTGCTAGTTTGCACCGAAACCGCTAGGGAGCGAGACGCTCCCACTCAATTTCCTAACATTAAATCTGTTACAACTCATTTGGGATTGCTATATTTAGTCCTCTTTAGAGGACTTCAGCTTTTAGGCAGGGGTTTTAACCCCTGACGGACTAAAGATTTGACGTTAAATTGACACCAATGGGCACTGCCGTGTCCCTACTACTGATAAATATAAACCTCAATCACAGGATTTTCTAAGGAAAATAGAGTAATGGTTTCCCGATCAATTTGATCTTATTTGTACTGATCAGTCCCATAGTCGTGATGTTCGTGCTTCCATTATTTTCAAGTCAAGCAAGCATCAAAAACATTGAAGCCAAACAATATACTTACTCAATGAATCAGGCCCAACAATCTAAGTATGCAGAAAAGGGTTCATTTGCTAATTCTGTTGATGCTTTAGGAATGGGCATTAAAACTGAGACAACAAATTACAAATACTCAGTTGATGCGGCTAAAAACGCCGCGTTTAATTATGGAGTTCCGAAGTTTAAAAGTCTCCGAGGTTATGTTGGCGCTGTCTTTGTTGTCCCCTCCACACAACCCAATGCAGCTAAAAATAAAATAACCACAGTTGAGATATTGTGTAGAACGAAGACTCCTAGTATAATTAAACCAGCCCATCCCTACTTGATTAAGGGTTCCCCTGTCTGCGGTGATGGCACAGAGCTAGTGACAAAGTAATGACTAAAGTTATTACGAAAAACTCATCAAAATTAACTTAATGACTTTAATTTGGCAGGAATTTCAACCGATCGCGCTTTTGGCGACAACCCCTACGGGGACTCAACGATTACAACCCCTTTGTCAATCGTTAAATGTTCCTATTTGGGTATCCGAATCTTTATCTAATCTCGACAATACACAGGTTTATTCAGGTTCTCTCAAAGAACATATTACTAAAATATGGTCTAGTCATCGGGCTTTAATTTTCTGTTTAGCGACGGGTGCTGTGGTCAGATTAATTGCACCTTTATTAGAGCATAAATCTATAGATCCTGCTATAATTGTTATTGATGAAGCTGGGAAATTTGTTATTAATTTATGTGGTGGACATCAAGGAGGCGGAGAACAATTAACAACCGCGATCGCGCTCCTCTTAAATGCCACACCGATTTTAACAGGTGCATCCTCTTATTTACAATTGCCCGCGGTGGATTTAATCGGAAATCCCTTTGGTTGGCAACGCGGAGAAGGAAACTGGACCGGTGTCGCCGCGGCTATTTCCAGAGGAGAAAAAGTCGAGGTAATTCAAGAAGTCGGTTCCCCATTATGGCGTAATAATTTACCCGAAAATCATCCTTTTGATTTTGCCGAAACTCAGGAAGAGGAAACATTATCTCTAGGAAGAATTTGGATTAGTTTTAGTGCGCGTAAATTTGCTCCTGAATCTCAGATCGCGAAAGTACAATGGCATCCGCGAGTCTTATGGGTAGGCATCGGATGTGAGCGCGGCACTTCTCAACAATTCATCGCAAAAGCTATTACTTCTGTCTGTCGGGCTTATCATCTCGCAGAAGGCGCGATCGCGGGTATCGCGACGATCGATATTAAAGCCACGGAAGTCGGATTAGTACAACTTTGTCAAGCCAAAAACTGGCCCTTAAAAACCTTTTCTGCGGAAACTTTACACGCGATCGAAGTTCCAAATCCCTCAGAAATTGTTAATCAAGAAGTCGGTACTCCCAGTGTAGCAGAAGCCGCGGCTATTTGTGCCGCAATTTCACCTGAAACTCCGGCAAAAACTGATAATCAATCCCAGAAAAATCCCCCCATTGTTAAGGGAGAGGAGGGGGAATCATCCCTTAGCCAAAATTCCCTGTTAGTGTCGAAACAAATCTTCAAATTAGAAGAAGAAAAAGGCGCGGTAACAGTCGCGATCGCGCTATCACCGATAGAATACACAGGAAGGGAAGGAAAACTATTATTAATAGGAACCGGCCCAGGAGACTTATCGCAAATTACCCCCGCGTCAAAAAGTGCAATTTCCCAAGCCGATGCCATTATCGGTTATTCCCTGTATATAGACTTAATAAAACCCCTATTACGGCCAGGGCAAATTATCGAACCAAGTCCCATTACTCAAGAAAGACAACGGGCAAAAAGAGCGATCGAATTGGCCAATTTTGGCTTAACTGTCGCGGTGATATCATCAGGAGATTGTGGTATCTATGGCATGGCCGGATTAGTATTAGAAGAACTCCGCGCCCAAGGTTGGGATGGTAAAAAACCTGATGTCGAAGTATTCCCAGGAATTACGGCTTTACAAGCGGCCGCGTCTCGTGTTGGTGCCCCCTTAATGCACGATTTTTGCGCGATTAGTCTCAGTGATTTATTAACTCCTTGGGAAGTGATCGAAAAACGATTAATTGCTGCGGCAAGCGCGGATTTTGTCATCGCGTTATATAATCCTAAATCTCAAACTCGCATCGAACAACTTAACCAAGCCCAAGCGATATTTTTACAATATCGGGATGGGAATACCCCCGTCGCGATCGCGCATTCTGTCTATCGAGAAACCGAAAAAATTAGTCTAACAACCCTTGACAAAATGCAGGAGATACCCATTGATATGTTAACAGTAATTATTATCGGAAATCAAAGCGATCGGGTAGGGTACGGCAGTGTCGTGCCCCTACGTTTCTGATGGCAAAAGAGGCGCGATCGGGCTAACATTCAACACCCTAACAAACCTCCAGGCGCAAAACTGGAGGGTTTGTCAGGGTAATGGATAGTGATAAGTTACAAATTGTTAAGGATTCATACTGTAATGCAGCAAAGTGAGATAGTCTACCTAAGTCCCGTTAGGTTGGGGATTGGGGAAAAGAGGACTGGGGGGAATGCTACTATTTAGTTAAGGCGCGGCGGGTGTCGTAATGGCACTAAATCCCTTTTTAGGGATTGAAAATAAAGCCACGTCGCATTGAATTAACCCTATTAGGGCATTTACAACTTTTTTAACAACAGAGTCAGACAAGTTCAAACTTTAATTAGATCAGGGTTAAATTTATGGGAGAGGCAAAACGACGTAAGAAACTTAATCCTAATTATGGGAAGCCCACTTCTCAAAATGATCCAATAGGCATAGAAGAAAACTATGAGTGTTATGGAGAACGTGCAGAGTATTTCAGAGATTCAGATTTTTATCTAAATCAGGGTGGGGCTTTTGAAGAAAGTCTTCCTAGATACCATAGATATAGATCCGTTACAGAAAGTCAACTTTTTCAGTTTATTCAAAATGCCATTGATAATGAAGAGCAAACTGCTACCTACATTCTAAATAAAGTGAAGTCATTGTCTGACCTCACTGAAATTCAGAGCGATTTATTAGGCCTAGTGGATAAGTCGATTATGTCAAAGAGATCGGGCGATCTCAATCAAGCCTTCAAATACTACGATCAAGTATTTAGTCATAATCAAACATGGTATATGCTTTGGTACGGTCTGGCCAAGCTATTATGCCTATTTCGAGAATACAGAATGGCTTTTGCGTGCATAAAAATTTGCACTTACTTATACCCAAAAATGTCGGATGGCCGTCAATACCATTCCGATCCTGATTTGTCATACCATTATGACCAAATATATTCTTTAGCTATAGCTGGCGATGAAACTGAATCTTATCTCAAGACGCTAGGTCGTCCTCTTAATACAGTTAGAATTGCAGATTCTAACGGAAAAGTTAGGGCAAATTCTCCTGTCGGTAAAGTAAAAGTAGTCAAGCCAGAATCGCTCTCTTCAGATATCAAAACGCAGGTAAAAGGTGATAGTCACAACATGAATGCTTTAGCCTACTACAACCAGGGTGCAGTCCGTGATGATTTAGGAGATAAACAAGGAGCCCTTGCTGATTATAATAAAGCGATTGAACTTCAGCCTGACTTAGCTGATGCTTACATCAACCGGGGTGCAGTCCGTAGCGAATTAGGAGATACAAAAGGGGCTATCGCCGATTTTAATAAAGCGATTGAACTTCAGCCTGACTTAGCTCAAGCCTACAACAACCGGGGTGCAGTCCGTAGCGAATTAGGAGATAAAAAAGGGGCGATCGCCGATTATAATAAAGCGATTGAACTTCAGCCTGACTATGCTGATGCCTACATCAACCGGGGTAAAGTCCGTGATGATTTAGGAGATAAAAAAGGGGCGATCGCCGATTATAATAAAGCGATTGAACTTCAGCCTGACTATGCTTTAGCCTACGGCAACCGGGGTATAGTCCGTAGCGAATTAGGAGATAAACAAGGGGCTCTTGAGGATTTACAGAAAGCCGCACAATTGTTTAAAGCACAAGGCAAAATGGCTTACTATGAAAAGGCAATGGAACTAATTTTATATATTAGACATCTCCAATAATTCCTAAAAACGGGGCTAAAATGCTTATGTTATCGTTTAGAATTTAGGTTTTCTGGAGATGTCTATTTCCCTCAAACATTTTGGAAGAGTTTGACTAGGGTTTGTTTACCCTTCATCCGATCGCGTCTTTTCCCCAACCCCTCACCCAATCCCCATTACCCAATACCCATTAGGGAAAAATAATCGCGATACCTAATCCCCAATATCCCCAGAAAAGACAGACGCGATCGCGATCTTCTTCCCTATCCTTATCCCTCACCATTACCCATAACCAACCCGGAAAAGATTTACCCGCGATCGCGTCTGAGATTTAGGGGCAAGGGGTAAAGGTGTTTGGGTGAGACAAACACCGATCGCGATATCTTTTCCTTGTCAGTCTAAGAGATTTTCCTCACAGTCATCCAGTCTGATCAGTCAAAATTTTTCCATCATCGCGATCGGGCGTTACTTACCAAAAGCACAGAACCTCTGCGCTTTTACCCTCCCGTGCAAAACTGGGGGGTTTATTTTGTCTGGATACAACGCGATCGCGCATTCCGTCTATCAAGAAACCGAAAAAATTAGTCTAAAAACCATTGACAAAATGCCAGAAATACCCATTGATATATTAACAGTAATCATCATCGGAAATCAAAGCACAAGAATCCATGAAAACTGGATGATAACCCCGCGAGGTTATCTCGGTTTTAATTAATTGTACTGTGTGGGGGCGGGTTTATTAAGGTTATCTGTGGGTGGGAAAATTGATGGGTGAACCCGCCCCTACAGATTTTCTCCCATATTTTACCGTCTGGGCTTTTCTTTGTGCCTTTGTGCCTTTGTGTTTCATAATTTCCGCGATCATGTTATCAACAGAAACGGGGTTTATTGTGCCGGAAAACGATCGCGTCCTCCGAGCCATAAAACCGGGAATCCCACCGATTTCACTCATCAAAAATATCTAATTGTGCCGAATCTTCATCAGTTTTCACCTCTTTTTTAATCCCCTTTCTTAACCCCATCGCGATTTTACTATGTTTCTCAATTTGTTTCATTACCTGCCGTGCGCGATCGATTAACGATTTAGGTAAACCTGCTAACCGTGCGGCTTCTATCCCATAAGACTTATCAGCGCCACCCGGTTGTACTTGATGCAAAAAGATAATTTGATCGGGTAATTCTTTCACAGTAACTTGATAATTTGCGACATTATCTAAAATCGAAGCTAACTCATTTAATTCGTGATAATGGGTGGCAAAAATTGTTCTGGACCGAATTTCTGTTGCTAAATACTCCGCGACGGACCACGCGATCGATAATCCATCAAATGTCGCGGTGCCTCGTCCAATTTCATCTAATAAAACTAATGATTTCGGTGTCGCGTGATTGATAATATTCGCGGTTTCATTCATTTCTACCATAAATGTCGATTGCCCTGTCGCTAAATCATCTACGGCTCCGACACGCGTAAAAATGCGATCGCAAATGGCCAAAGAAGCAGCTTTCGCGGGGACAAAACTCCCCATTTGTGCCATTAATTGAATTAACCCAATTTGTCGCAAATAACAACTTTTCCCACTGGCGTTAGGTCCCGTTAAAATAATTAAATCTGGCCGTTTTGTCCCCTCTTCTTCGCGTCCTAAAAAGGCAGAATTAGGCACAAAAAAACCGGGTGGTAAAGACTTCTCTACTACAGGATGACGCGCCTCAATAATCTTAATTTCTCGGCCTTCTGCCATTAAGGGACGACAATACCCTTGATAAATTGCTACCTCCGCGAAACCACATAACACATCTACAGCCGCGATCGCGCGCGAAACATGACGTATTTCTTCCGCGTAGCCACCGACTTCTTCGCGTAATTTGGCAAAAAGATCATATTCTAATTGATTCAAATCATCTTTCGCGGTTAAAATTCTCACCTCTTTTTCTTTCAATTCTTCAGTGCTAAATCGTTCCTCATTCGTTAAAGTTTGCTTACGAATATAATCCTTTGGCACTTGATCCGCTTTGGATTTACTCACACTAATATAATAACCAAAGGACTTATTATATCCGACTTTCAAAGTAGGAATACCCGTGCGTTTTCGTTCATTAGCTTCTAAATTCGCGATCCATTGTTGATCACCAGAGGCCATATCCCTCATTTCATCTAATAAAGCACTAACCCCCGGACGCATTACCCCCCCTTCTTTAATAGAAATAGGGGGTTCATCGACAAGAGAGGAATGGATTTTTTCCCCTAATTCTTCTAATAAAGGGGGGACTTTTTGAATGGCTTTTAAATAGGGAGTTTTCCCCTGAGATGCGATGTCTGCTAATAAAGGTAATCTTTCTAAAGAATCAGCTAACGCGACTAAATCCCGTGCATTCGCGCTGCCTGAACCCGCCCGCCCACTCAATCTTTCTAAATCATAAAGTTGACGTAAAACTTGTTGTAATTCTTCGCGTAAATTGCTATCTTCTATTAATTCTTGAATAGTATCATGGCGAGCGCGAATGCCTTTAATTTCTAATAATGGTTGTAATATCCAACGACGTAAGGCGCGTCCGCCCATTGCTGTAGAGGTTTTATCAATTGCCCATAATAAGGAACCATGAAAAGTGCCATCTCGCACCGTTTGAGTAATTTCTAAATTGCGTCGAGTTTGATGATCAATAATTAGAAAATCGGTAATGGTATAAGTGCGTAAAGGTTGGAGGGGAACCGAGGTTGCTTTTTGAGTTTCTTCCAGATATTCTAATAAACCGCCCGCGGCTCTTACGGCTAAGGGTAAATTTTCACAGCCCATGCCTTCGAGCGATCGCACTTTAAATTTTTGTAATAATCTTGATTTGGCTTCCCCCAACATAAAAGGAATTTGGGAGCGTAAAGAATAACAAAAAGAAGGGGGTAAACACTCTGGTAAATCCCGTGATTTTTCTCCGGGGCGTAACATTTTACCCAAGTCGGGTGCATTAATGGGAAATAAAACCTCCGCGGGTTGTAACCGCATTAATTCTTGAGTTAAATGCTCTAAATTATTTGATTGTGTGGTAAAAAATTCCCCTGTAGAAATATCAGTATAAGCTAATCCCCAATGATCGCTCGCGATCACAACCGCGGTTAAAAAATTATTCGCGCGCGGTTTTAACATTCCCTCTTCTGTTAAAGTTCCGGGTGTTAAAATTCTTGTAATTTCTCGTTTAACTTGACGGCCTTCTTTTGCCGCGATCGCGGCATCTTCCACTTGATCACAAATAACAACAGCATAGCCTTTTTCTACTAATAATGCGGTATAACGTTCAACGGCATGATGGGGGACACCCGTCATGGAAATGCGACCAATTTCTTTACCCCCTTCTTTACTGGTACAAACTAATTCTAACTCCTGGGAAATTGTCACGGCATCTTGGAAAAAACACTCAAAAAAGTCCCCGACTCGACATAACAATAACGCGTGGGGATATAGTTCTTTAATTTCTACATAAAGTTGCATCAATGGCGTTAATTTCTTAACATCCAGATCACGATAATCACTATGAATAATTTTAGTTGGAGTGGGTTCATTAGGAGGAGATGCAGTGTAAGCCATAGGGATTAATGGATTAACTTTAACATTTGTAAGCTATTACGCATTTAGAATTAAGTAACACAGGCTTCCAGCCTGTGACAAGCAAGATGTTTGTCTTACTTTATGTAGTTTAAGTGCGTCTTAGCTTAGGACATATCTATTATAGCAGGTTATTACGCAAAAATCAACCGTTTTTTTTCTCAATTTTTATGGTTTCTCTGAGGCTTTTTAGGCAAGAAACGGGGTTTCTGAGATGATATACATCCGTCTTCCCGACGACAAGAGCATGACGGGTGGGTGAGTGGGATTTATCCTTTTTCGATAGGAGGGAAACCACCTCACCCGATCAATGATATTAATTTTATGATTCGTAATCTTTTCCTGCTCCATAACGCCATGCTTCTAATAAACGGTGATAATAATATTGTTGTTGAGGAGGTAAGTTTTTCATCCAAGGTGTGAATAGTTTTTCTAAGGGAGATAAACTGCTATACATTCCTAAATTGATATAATGAATCATCCAATCTATGAGATTTCTTAAACCCACTTGTGGCACAACTTTTATGACTAATAAGGGTTGAGTGATAGATGTCAAGAAAAGTGTTTTCGATAACGCGGTAAATTGCACAATATCTTGTAAAAATGGTTTAAGTACGGGTTCCCCTAATTTTTCCATTACCTGAAAAACGCCTGTTAGTAACTGATTAATTTGATTAGGATCTATTTTTTGATCGATCGCGGCACTCATGGAGCGTTGAAATAACCAGGTAACGGAAATACTGGGTTGATAAGGTTGTAATAACGCGAGATTTTTCTGCTGTAATAGATCATTTTCTAATGCTTCGTGAATGCCTTGAGTTAAACGGGGTAAATGACGGACCATTGCCCCAAAACCTCCAAAACTTAAAGGAGATTGACTGCCACTACTATCACCGACAAAAAGAAGACGATTCCAGGGTGTTTTTAAGGGACTTTGACGATAACAGGGGAAGAAACCATAAAGTGCTCGCCGAAATTCTAATTGATTTAATTCGACATTTTGATATTCCGGTAAGAGGCGAAAATAGTCTTCAAAAAATGATTCTAAACTCATACGATTTTTGTCAGCATCAATGTAGGTAAATAAATAAGTGGTTCGCCCATCTCGCGCGGGAAAGGCTTCCCAAAAATATTGACTTTGATTTTGCATGGGGGTAAATGAGGCAAATAAATCTCCGGTTTCATTTTGAGGAAATCCCTTGGCACAGGTTCCCACAACTAAACAAATAGCATCGGGTTTTTGTCCCTTTCTGGCTTGTTTGACAATCGGGGAAAAATGCCCCATCGCGTCTATAAATAATCGGGTTTTTAACTCGCCTCCCAGGTGGGTATTTTTCACTTTTACCAAGACTCCATCGGGGTGAATTGTCGCCCTTTCAAAGGGTGTATTTTCTAAGAGTTTACCGCCGGAGTTGATAAATTTATTTTTGATGGTTTCAAGGAGATAAACGGGATCGACTCCGATATTTAAAACGTCTTTTACCCAGATATCGGGACTATTGGGAAAACTAATGCGGGCGGGATTATATTCTGTTACGATCGCGTCGTCTAATTCCGTTTCGGTTAACAAATTTAAGTCTAAAAAAGTTTTTAACTCTGGGCGAGAAATATTCCATTCTTGCACCCTACCGCGCAAAATCCCACGTTCAATTAAAGCCACGCGCCAACCCTGCATGACTAAAGTAGAAGCCATTAAAATTCCCAAAGTTCCACCACTGATAATAATATCATAATCAACGATTCCTAAAAGTTCCTCACTTTCGCTGATCGCTTGAGGAATAATCCCGTTATTTTCTCTGATACTTTCCCAGACGCGATCGCAATTTCTTAATCCTTCTAAGGAATTACCCGGAAGTTGTGAGAGAATTTCTGCCGTGAGACTCATAGTAAATTTCAGATAACTAATGTCATCTCTCAATTTAATTCATTTTGGGTCAATTGTAAAGATTCTTTACAGTATATTGTCTTTTGAGAGATTTTCGGGTAGAGTGTTACCCATTTAAAATGACTTTGACAAAAGGCTTCTTGGCTGTGACAAAGAGGATGCTTGTCCTCCGTTATGTGCTTTAAATGCGTCTTAAGTTAATACCTTTAGGTAGGAAAATTCCCCCGGTTTGGTTATAATTATTTGGGGGGAGTCCCCCTGTAGTCGTGATATTTTTGGCTGTCTATTTCACGGAAATAAATTAAGTTGCATCTGCTGATTCACCCATTAACATTAAAGGAAAAATTTTATGTCAAAGAGCTTACGCATTCTCTATTTAGAAGATAATCCCGATGATGCCGAGATTTTGAAATTGACTTTGGCACAAGAGGGATTAAATTGTGACTTGTTGGTAGCGGAAACGCGATCGCAGTACCTAACCATCATTGAAGAGGGAAATTTTGATGTCATTTTATCTGATAATAACATTCCGGGGTTTTGCGGGGAAGCCGCGTTAGAAATCGCCCATGAAAAATTTCCCCAAGTTCCCTTTGTCTTGATTTCTGCGAATAATAATGAAAAGGAAAAAAATGTCTATTTAGAAAATGGGGCTAGGGATTATATTCGTAAGGATCAATTATCAAAACTCTCACCGATTATCCAAGATGTGTTGGTAAGTAATTACCATAGTTTATCAGACAAAAAAGAGGAAAAAACTGACAACGGCATCTCCCATACTTCCCCGGAAAAATACACAGAAGCTATGGAGCGTTTGATGTTAGTAATCCAAGAATTATCCCTGGCAAGAAGTATGGAAGAAATTAGCGCGATCGTGCGGATCGCGGCGAGAGAATTAACGGGGGCTGATGGGGCAACTTTTGTTTTAAAAGATGGCGATCAATGTTATTATGTTGATGAAAATGCGATTCAACCTCTCTGGAAAGGGCGACGTTTTCCTATGAGTATTTGTATCGGTGGATGGTGTATGCGAAACCGTAAACAAATTATCATTGAAGATGTTTATGATGATGAGAGAATCCCTATTGAAGCTTATCGTCCGACGTTTATTAAAAGTTTAGTTATGGTCCCTATTCGCACGGAGTCTCCTATCGGCGCGATCGGCAATTATTGGGCTTCTCAACACTTGGCTACACCGGAAGAAGTTAAGTTAATTCAAACTTTAGCTGATACCACTTCCGTCGCGATTGAAAATGTACAAATCTATAATGAATTAGAGCAGAGAGTACGCGATCGCACGGCTCAATTAGAAGCGGCAAATCAAGAATTAGAAGCCTTTTCTTATACCATTTCCCACGATCTCCGAAGTCCTTTAAATAGTATTACATTCTTTAGTGGGGCTTTATTAGAACGCCATTCAGAAAAACTTGATGAGCAGGGGAAAAACTATTTACATCGCGTAACTTCTGCTGCTGATCGCATGAATCTTCAAATAGATGAAGTGTTAGCTTTACATCAACTAACACGCGCGGATCTGAAGCGAGAATCCCTTGATTTAAGCACGATCGCGCAGGAAGTAATAACCCATTTACAAGTTTTGTCATCCAAATCAAAACGTCAAGTCGAAGTAATGATTCAAGAAGGGTTAACAGCAAAAGGGGATTATGTGTTAATTCGTACTGTCTTAGAAAATCTCCTTTCTAATGCTTGGAAATATACCAGTAAAAGGGAAGAGGCAAAAATCGAATTCGGGTTAACAACAACTCCCGATGGCTCAGAAGCATTTTATGTGAAAGATAATGGCGCGGGGTTTGATACAACTTATTCAAAAAAACTGTTTCGCCCCTTTCAAAGAATGCACTCAGAAGCAGAATTTCCGGGGACAGGAGTCGGGCTCGCGTCAGTGCAACGAATTATCCAAAAACACGCGGGACGAATTTGGGTAGAAGCCGCAGTAGAAGAGGGTGCAACCTTCTATTTTACTCTGCCAAAAGTGGAAGCAGAAATCGGCGGAATGTCTCTGATCAATTGCTAGTTATAAATACCAATCTACAACAATAGCTTGGCAAAAATCTCAATTATCAAGGGTAAATTGACGGCAGAAGTTTCATAATTACGGTAAATAAAATGAACCACAAAGACACAAAGGCACAAAGAATACAAAGGAGTAATTTGTTATGATTTTGTCTCGGTAAAACATAATCTAAATAAGATTGATTGGGCGATTGATTGGGCGATTGATTGGGCGAATGCCATTCGCCCCTACACAAACAAAGTCTCCCTTCGGAGACTGAAGAAATTAAACCCGCGGAGGCGGGTTTTGTCTGTGTAGACGCGGTTTCAACCGCCCGGTCTTCTGAAGAAATTAAACCCGCGGAGGCGGGTTTGGGGCTACGCGCACGATAACCCCCGTTCACGGGGGCAGGGGGGCGCAAACGTCTGTGTAGACGCGGTTTCAACCGCCCGGTCTTCTTTATCGGTGCTTTTTAGAAAAAGAGAGCATCTCAGAGAACTTGGTGAGTATATTCGTGTTGTTTTACATTATCTTCGGTGCGGATAATCCGTTGAGAATTGAGGACGCGCTTGCGCTCTAAAGAGAAATTAAAATCACTGCGAAGAGTGCCTAAAGGAATATGAGATTGAGATGAGACATGAGTTTTATAGGTTCGTGCCGCCGCGATCGCGCGGAAAGTAAAATCATCCGCGAATTGAGTTTCTGGGGGAAAAACCGCGGGTATCTGAGGGGAAAGATCCGGCATTAATTGACCTAATGTTGTCGCGTAGGCCATTTGATAGGAAGTAGGAATACCCTTTAAAATTGCTTCTAAAGCCGCAGAGGGGATGGGTTCTAAAACTTTCACTTGATGAACTTCACCATCATCCTTAATAAAACAATTCGCTAAACCCAAGAGAATATAGTCATCAAGGCCGAGATCAGGTGCATTGGGATAAGTTGCAGTTGTCATAATTATTTTCTGTCCGAGTTCAAAGCACGCGAAAATGGGAATAGTCAGACTTAAAGTTTTCTTCAAGTCTGAAACTATTATCCCATTGAAGGGGTATTTTTCGGCAAAAAAATTGGCGATTAATGGGAATTAGTACAGAATTTGTGTTAATTCCCATTAAGAAACCCCGCGGTTAATAGACCACTTTATGCCGATTCCGGTTTTGGTAAAGATGACGGATGGACTAATAATTCGGCCGTCGATCGCTTCTCCACCATTTCCTTAGTAATCATACACCGTGTCACATCCTTACGCGAGGGTAACTCATACATCACATCTAACATTAACTCTTCCACAATCCCCCGTAAGGCACGCGCTCCCGTTTTGCGACGATAAGCTTCCTGCGCGATCGCCCGGATCGAATCCGGTTTAAAATCTAACTGCACATTATCCATTTTCAGCAATTTTTGATACTGCTTCACTAACGCGTTTTTCGGTTCCGTTAAAATCGCCATTAACGTTTCTTCACTCAAGGGTTCCACCACCGCGACCATCGGAATACGACCAATAAATTCAGGAATCATCCCATACTTAACTAAATCATCCGGTTCTAAGTTTTTTAACACATCCGCGGCACGTTTTTCCTTCGGTAAAGAGGCATCTCCGGGTTGAACAAACCCCATCGACTTTTTACCCATCCGTTGTTCAACTACCTTTTCTAATCCGACAAAAGCACCACCACAAACAAATAAAATATTACTGGTATCAATCTGAATACAATCCTGATAAGGATGTTTACGTCCCCCTTGAGGTGGCACATTCGCGATCGTACCTTCTAACATTTTCAGTAAAGCTTGTTGAACCCCTTCCCCCGATACATCCCGCGTAATAGAAGGATTTTCACTCTTACGAGCAATCTTATCAATTTCATCAATATAAATAATGCCTCTTTGTGCTTCTTCGACATCCAAATCCGCGACTTGTAACAAACGCAATAAAATATTTTCCACATCTTCCCCGACATAACCCGCCTCAGTCAATGTCGTCGCGTCAGCCACAGCAAAAGGGACATCCAATAAACTCGCCAAAGTTTGGGCTAAAAGAGTTTTCCCACATCCTGTTGGCCCAATTAACAAAATATTAGATTTTTGTAATTCCACATCATCGGCAGCAGGTTTACCCGTCGCTTTTGCCTGAAGAAAACTGAGACGTTTATAATGATTATAAACCGCGACCGAGAGTACCTTTTTCGCCTCATCTTGACCAATAACGTGCTCATCCAAAAACTTCTTAATTTCCCTAGGTTTAGGAATTTGATTAAGAGATAAAGACTTACTGACACCATTGCGACGTTTGGGTGGCATCTCAGGACGATGAGCTTGAGCACTGACGGAATTGCCCTCAAACAACTCCTCATCTAAAATCTCATTGCACAAATCAACACACTCATCGCAAATATAAACTCCAGGTCCGGCAATCAACTTGCGAACTTGCTCCTGAGACTTGCCGCAAAAGGAACATTTTAGATGGGAGTCGTACTTAGACATAACAGCAGCCTCTTACTTAATAGCCGTAATTTTATCTGCCGCGGAAGGAATATCTTTTTTGCTAATCACTTGATCGATTAAGCCATAGTCTTTAGCTTCCGCCGCGGACATGAAAAAGTCTCGTTCAGTATCAGCCTCAATCCTCTCCAGCGGTTGACTCGTATGTTGCGCGAGCAATTCATTGAGCTTACGCTTATGATAGAGGATTTCTTTGGCTTGAATCTCAATATCCACCGCTTGTCCTTGAGCCCCTCCCAAGGGTTGGTGAATCATAATACGGGAACTGGGAAGGGACATCCGTTTTCCTTGAGCTCCCCCGGAGAGCAGAAACGCGCCCATACTAGCTGCTAAACCATAACAAATTGTCACGACATCGGGGCGAATTTGTTGCATGGTATCATAAATTGCCATGCCCGCGGTGACGGAACCACCAGGGGAGTTTATATACAGTTGGATGTCTTTTTCAGGATCTTCGGCATCAAGAAATAGTAATTGAGCGACGATGGAATCAGCAACCTCGTCAGTCACGGGGGTTCCTAAAAAGACAATGCGTTCTCGCAATAGACGCGAGTACAGATCAAAGGCCCTTTCCCCCATCCCCGACTGTTCGAGTACCATCGGCACGACATTACTTAGGCCACAAGATATCTCGAATTGTGTATGGCTCGTGATTTGGTAGTTGGAAGACTGAGAGAAAAGCATAGTGTACCAGTCAAGGATATTTTTAATTATGTGACTTTTTTTGATTCTTTTGAGCCACTTTTCTATCTTCATTATGCCCTAACTTGTGACAATTGGCTGAGGGAAGAAGGAAGAAGGAAGAAGGCAAGAAGGAAGAAGGAAGAAGGCAAGAAGGAAGAAGGAAAGAGGGAATGAGGGGGGGGCCCCTGGATAATGCTTTTCACCCCCTCGCGAGTCATTAAGACTACTCTTGGCCTTCGCCTTGGCTTTCGCTTTGGCTTTCGCTTTGGCTTTCGCTTTGAGCTTCCTCTTCGCCTTCGCCGCCCGCTTCCGTGGGAGGATTGAGAGTCCCTTCGGGGACGAGCTCAACGGTGCCGTTTTCTTCTAACCATTTTACGGTTTTTTGCTTTACTAAGTCCGCTTGTACTACTTCCCGGAGACGATCAGGATCAACATCGGTATTTGGGTCCAGTTGTTGACGCACTTTCTTCATCTCTTCTTGCAATTCTTCTTCACTAACGGTGATAGATTCCCGTTTCGCGACTTCCCGTATTGCCAGAGATTCTTTAATACGCCCGATCGCGTCTGGGCGATTGCGTTCGCGCATCACAGGGATAGTTTCGCTGGTAAAGAATTGACGGATATCCACCCCATAATTACTTAACTGCATCGCCTGTTGAGTTAAGAGATAATCAATTTCTTGATTAATCATCGTCGCGGGTAATTCCACCTCTACCAATTTTACCAACGCCTTTAATAAGGCCTCTTCCTTATTGGCATTGGTGCGACGTTGTACATCCTCTTTATAACGGGTTTCTAAAGATTCCCGTAATTCGGCTAAGGTGTCAAAATCACTCACTTCTTGGGCAAAGTCATCCGTTAATTCCGGTAACTCTTTCCCCTTCAATTCCTTGAGAGTAATGGTAAATACCGCGGCTTTTCCCGCTAACTCTTCACTACCATACTCCGTGGGGAATTGTACCGAAATTTCCTTGGTTTCACCGGGTTTCATCCCCAGAATCCCTTCGATAAAACCAGGGATAAATTGACCTTCCGTTAACTCTACTTGGAAATCCTCTGCCTTACCCCCCGGAATTTCTTGGGGTTCTTCACCTTCTGGCGCATGGGCGAAACGTCCGTGAAAATCAACTAAGGCCATATCACCTTCTTTGGCGGGTTGATCTTCAATCGGGATTAAAGTGGCCTTTTCGGCACGATAACGATCTAAGGTCTTATTGACCTCATTCTCATCAAACGTCACCTCTTCTGCCTTTACCTGTAATCCCTTATACTCTGAGAGAGTAATTTCTGGGACAACATCCACCGCGGCCGAAAAAGTTAACGGTTGTCCAGATTCAAAGTTATTGACTAAATCATCAAACTGACTACGCAGTTCAAACTCACCAAGGACCTCAATTTTCTCATCGGCAACAGCTTGGCGAATAGAATCTTGGATTAAATCCTCTAACGCGGCAGCTTTCAGGTTACGTTGACCGATACGTTGGAGTAAAATTTGGCGCGGGACTTTGCCTTTGCGGAACCCAGGAATATTAGCAGAGCGTGTAAACTGCTGAATCACCTTCTCATAGGCGTTCTTCGACATTTCTGGGGTAATTTCAATTTCTAAACCAATTTGACTGGAGGGAAGCTTTTCCTGGGTTACTTTCATCAGCTTTTTGTTACTCTATAAAAACAATACATTTGAACAAATGGACGCGATCGGCTGAAGTCTGCGGACTGAGGCTGAAACAGGGTTCATCTCAGGAGTCCCTTTATTTCCGTCACTGACGTTTACCCGAAAACCCCCTTTCTTGGAGTTTTGTCTGATCATCCGCCTCTTGAGAAGGTGGATAATTGCTTACATCACCAGCTATGGGTATAATCTGGACTTAGCCCGTGAGCGCGCAACATCTCAAATAGTGCAATAGATCATCGTAACTGATCCTGAAGTCACCTAACATGGGATTAAGATTAAATTTTGCTTCTAGGTAATATCCTTATTTTAATTTTTGTCTAAGTTAATGGAGGACACGATTTTGCCCAAATCCTATCGAGTAGCTATACTAGGCGCGACTGGAGCCGTTGGCACAGAGTTGCTAGAATTATTAGAAGCCCGTAATTTTCCCCTGGGGGATTTGAAGTTATTGGCTTCTGAGCGCTCCGCGGGTACTACCTTATCTTTCCAAGGGGAATCTTTAACGGTTGAAGCCGTCACAGAGGACTCTTTTCACAATGTGGACTTGGTTTTGGCCTCCGCGGGTGGTTCCACCTCTAAACTCTGGGCCCCTAAAGCTGTCCAAGCAGGCGCGGTGGTTATTGATAATTCTAGTGCCTTTCGCATGATGGCTGATGTCCCTCTGGTGGTGCCGGAAGTCAACCCAGAGGCCGCGCAGTTTCATCAAGGTATTATCGCGAACCCCAATTGCACTACTATTTTAATGAGTGTGGCTCTGTGGCCTCTCCATTGTGTCCAACCTATTAAACGCGTTGTCGTCGCGACTTATCAATCGGCCAGTGGGGCTGGGGCGCGCGCGATGGAGGAAATGAAGGAACAAGCACGGGCGATTTTGGCGGGTGAAACACCCAAAACTGATATTTTTCCCTATCCTTTGGCCTTTAATTTGTTCCCTCATAATTCCGCGTTGACGGAAATCGGTTATTGTGAAGAAGAACTGAAAATGGTCAATGAAACTCGCAAGATTTTTGGGACTCAAGATATTCAGATTTCTCCTACTTGTATCCGCGTTCCGGTGATGCGTGCTCACTCCGAAGCCATTAATTTAGAGTTTGCTTCTCCTTTTCCTGTGGCAAAAGCACGGGAATTGTTAAGTCACGCTCCGGGTGTTACACTTTTAGAAGATTGGCAGAAAAATTATTTCCCTATGCCGATGGAAACCAGCGGTAAGGATGATGTTTTTGTGGGCCGGATTCGTCAAGATATTTCTCATCCCTGTGGGTTGGAATTATGGATTAGTGGTGACCAAATTCGCAAGGGTGCGGCCTTAAACGCGGTACAAATTGCTGAGTTATTGGTCGCGAAAAATTGGTTGAAAGTTCCCGCGAGTGTGGCAACAGTATAAAAAAAATCTTCAGAAAATGGGGTGAAACAGTCCTGACTGGTAAAATTGATTCTGGTTTGTCTCAAAATTTACAGGCAGGGAGTAGAGTCGGGTTTATACTGATTGTTTCTGTAACAGGGCTATTTGTAGGAGCCCCAGATATTGGTGTCAACTTAAGAGATTTGCTTGATGAGAAACCGGATTTCTCATCAAGCAAGGGGGAAAAATTCGTGATTTCTTCCTAGAGAAACCTGGTTTCTGTGATTTAAGTTGACAGAGTGCCTCTCCCCCATATAAGAGTGATGGTAAATTTAACCTTTGAGAAAGGTAACTATCACCCAAAATCGACTAAAAAATGCCGATTTTGTGTTAAAAAACGTAGAACAAGTATGCAGCTTGTTTGTTAAACAAGCGCAGTCGGTGAACTAAATAAAGTTGACTTACTTCAAGGCTAATTCTACGGAAATTGAAAAAGTTGAAGCATCCATCAATTGAGGATTTTTGATGAAAAAATTAGAGTTCATCAAAAATCCTAACTCTAAAATCTCAGATTTAAAATAGGAGCTTGTGTGGTAAACTTTGGTAGAGTGATAACGGCAATGATTACGCCGTTTAAGGAAGATGGCAGTGTTAATTATGCTGTCGCGGAACAGTTGGCAGTTTATTTAGTGGAGCATGGCTCTGATGGTTTGGTGATTTGTGGGACAACCGGTGAGTCTCCGACTTTGACTTGGGAGGAGGAATATGAGTTATTTCAGGTGATTAAAAAGGCAGTCCCCAGTCAAGTAAAAATTATCGCGGGTACGGGTTCAAATTCGACCTCAGAAGCGATCGCGGCAACCCAAGAAGCGGGTAAACTAGGTTTAGATGGGTCATTACAAGTAGTCCCTTATTATAATAAGCCACCACAAGAGGGGTTATATCGACATTTTAAGGCGATCGCGCAAAGTTCACCCGAATTACCAATAATATTGTATAATATTCCAGGGAGGACGGGTCAAAATCTCCTACCAGAAACAGTGGCACGTTTAGCAGAAATACCTAATATTGTCGCGATAAAAGAAGCGAGTGGAAGTTTAGAGCAAAGCAGTCAAATTCGCCGCTTGACATCCCCTGACTTTGCCATTTATTCTGGAGATGATTCTCTAACGTTGCCAATTTTGGCGGTAGGAGGCTCAGGAATTGTGAGTGTCGCCAGCCATCTAGTAGGTGATAAACTCCAAGAAATGATTAAAGCCTTTGAAACAGGTAAAGTCAAAGTCGCGACTCAAATCCATCTGGAAATGTTAGACTTGTTTAAAGTGCTATTTTTAACCACCAATCCCATTCCCCTAAAAATGGCTTTAAATTTACAGGGCTGGAATGTGGGTTCAACTCGTCTGCCCTTATGTGACGCGCCCCCGGATGTGACTCAAAAGTTAAAGGATGTGATGAGTCAACTCGGTTTATTATCGGCTAACTAAAGCGCGACTATGGTTTTTTGACAACTGAATATTGTCTCAGAGGTCAATTTTGATCGCGATCGTTTTTTAAGGATCATTAGTCCTTGATTAACTGTTATTAACCTTTTGGGGTTAATAAATTGATCGCGTTTTTATTCCCATTCATTATTTAAAGGAGGAAAAATGACATAATTGCCGCCCCAAAAACACCAGAATAAACAATCGAAAAAAGCACCAAAAGGATCAGCAAAAGATGAGAGCCAATAACGAAAGAGTACGCATTATTAGAAATGATCGTAATGAACGAAATGAACGTATAGATCAAACACCCACCTTAAAAATTATTCCCCTGGGTGGCTTACATGAAATTGGCAAAAATACCTGTGTCTTTGAGTACAATGATGAAATGGTACTTTTAGATGCCGGTTTAGCGTTTCCTACCGATGGAATGCACGGAGTAAATATAGTGCTTCCTGATATGACCTATGTACGGGAAAATAGTCATAAAATCAAGGGGATGATCGTTACCCACGGCCATGAAGATCACATTGGCGGAATACCATTTCACCTCAAACAATTTGAAATTCCGGTGATGTATGGTCCCCGGCTCGCGATGACATTATTACAAGGAAAATTAGAAGAAGCAGGTGTCGCCCATCGCACGGAATTACGTTCAGTTCGTCCCCGTGAAATGGTACGCATTGGTAAATATTTCTTAGTTGAATATATCCGTAATACTCACTCGATTGCTGATAGTTTTACCGTAGCCATTCATACTCCTTTAGGGGTAGTAATTCATACGGGTGATTTCAAAATTGACCATACACCCGTTGATGGTGAATTCTTCGATTTAGCACGGTTAGCTGAGTATGGAGAAAAGGGTGTTTTATGTTTAGTGAGTGATTCCACTAATGCCGAAATTCCGGGTTTTACCCCTTCGGAGCGTTCCGTTACTCCCAATTTAGACCGCATTTTTGGTCAAGCGACTGGGCGGTTATTAGTAACAACATTTGCTTCCTCAGTCCATCGTCTCCAAATTGTTTTGGAATTAGCGAAAAAACATGGTCGTTATGTAGGTGTCGTCGGGCGATCGATGTTAAATGTGATCGCGCATTCTCGTAATTTAGGTTATATCAAATGTGAAGATAGTCTCTTCCTACCCTTAAAAGCGATCCGCAATTTTCCCGATGATAAAGTCTTAATTTTGACAACGGGTTCTCAAGGGGAACCGATGTCCGCGTTAACGCGAATTGCCAATGGGGAACACCACGAATTAAGGATTAAACAGGGCGATACAGTGGTATTTTCCGCGAACCCCATTCCTGGAAATACGATTGCAGTGGTAAATACCATTGATAAATTAATGATGTTAGGGGCAAATGTGATCTATGGACGTGACAAGGGTATTCACGTTTCTGGGCACGGTTGTCAGGAAGATCAAAAATTAATGATCGCGTTAACTCGTCCTAAATTTTTCTTACCTGTGCATGGCGAACATCGGATGTTAGTACAACATTCTAAAACGGCCCAAAGTATGGGGATTCCTGCACAGAATATGGTCATTATTGATAATGGCGATATCGTGCAATTAAGCAAAGATGCCATTCGTATTGGCGGCAAAGTTCCCGCGGGTTTAGAATTAGTCGATTCTTCGCGATCGGGAATGGTAAAACAAAATGTTCTCAAGGAGCGTCAACAATTAGCCGAAGATGGGGTTATCACCGTCGCGATCGCGTTAAATTGGGAAGGCCAATTAGTCGCGAAACCGGAATTGCATTTGCGTGGAGTTGTCACAACTGTATCAGAAATGGAATTTCAAAAATTAGTTACTCAAACAATAGAAAACGTTTTAAGCGATCGTTGGTCCGAATTTGCCAAACCCTTTGACGCGACGAAAGTAGAAGTGGACTGGGTAGGAGTGAAAACTCAGTTAGAGCGTACCATTGTGCGTATATTACGTCGTGAATTACAAAGTAATCCCCTACTGGTATTCTTAATGCAAATACCCGATGAAGCGGTAATAATACCAAGGGCAACAACCTTAGAAAAACCCCTAATTGAAACAGAAAGAGCGCCAACTATGGAAACCGAAGGGGAAACACCGGAAGTGAAACTCACAGGAAGACGTCGCCCTCGCACCGCGGCGCGTGCGGCATCTTAATAGTGAAAAGAGGCGAAGCTAATGCTTCGCCTTTCGATGAATTCATCAAGGGGGAAAAATCGTGAGAACTTACGCACCTCAACCCTGTTTCTAGCACAAATATGTAGGTAAAGCCCTTCTTTACTATCTACTCAGAAACCAGGTTGACTGCCCCAGATATAAGTCCTAATACTCTAGTATTACTATAAATTCCACGGTCTAAAATGGGGTAATCAACCGGTGAAATTCTTGCTGTATATCTCCTAACTTAACCCCCCAATTCAGTCCAGAATATCGACAAGAAAACACACTACTTTCTTTTCCTTGTCCCTTGAAGCTTATTCCTTCCCCTTGCCTAACAGAAGAGTCGCGTGCTATAACTGGGGGATTGAGATTCCGGGCAAAATTGATGTATAACAATTTTTGGGGTTATTGCCAAGCCGCCTTGAAAAATTCCTATCTGAAGATAGGTATGGTAATTGTAACAATCGCGGTCATAGGCTTTTCAACAGTCAGTCAGTATGGGTTCACCATTGATGAAGCGACAGAAATGTCAATAGTGAGAAGAAACTATGAACTCATTACCAAAGGTCAACCAATTCCCAGTGATTTAAAATACTTTGGAACCTTATTTAATTTCACATCAGAGGCTCTCTTTCAAATTAATCAGTATCTTCACAAAGGTCCGGGCTACAGTGCCACCAATTATGAAGGGGATGCCAATGACGAGAAGGGGAGAATCAAAGCACTGTATGATCGAATGCAGATTAAGCACCCTTTGACCTTTTTCACTTCTGTGATCGCGTATCTTTCAGTCAGCGCGATTGTTGGTGTCCTCTGTGGTTGGGAATATGCTTGGTTAGCTCCCATAGTGCTGGCACTGTTTCCCCGGTTTTGGGGACACAGTTTCTTTAATCCCAAAGATATCCCCTTTGCCTCCCTCTTTACTCTTTGCACCTATGGGGGGGCTCATTTGATAAATTACTATCAAAAAAACGAGCCTAAGTTCAAACTAGAATTAAATAAAATATACCTGTTTTCCATCTTATATGGAATTTTAATTGGGATGTTGAGCAGCATCAGGATTGGCGGATTCTTGGTGCTTTTCTTCATTTTAGCCGCTCACATAGGAGTAACTTTAGGGCAAGGTATCAGCCAGGTAAAAAACCTTTACAAATATGCAATTTGCTATATTTTAATGTTCTTGGCGTGGGCTGCAACTGTTACGATCTTGCAACCGGCCTCTTGGGCTAACCCCGTAGCCTGGTTTTTCGAGACTATCGGGTATCTTTCCAAGCATCCTCTGCCCATCAAAACTTTATTTGAGGGAACTGAATACCCCATCCAAGATATTCCTTGGAATTTTACATCTAAGTGGATGCTGATATCCATTCCCATTATTTTTCAAATCTCTTTTTTGGTGGGTTTAGGTTTATTGGCATTAAAGTACAAAAAATTTTCCGATCTCGCGCGAGCCTGTTCTATTTTAGTGATACTCCAAATATTTGCACTGCCAATTATCGCAGTAGTGAAACACTCATCTGGCTATGATGACATGAGGCACTATATGTTTGTGTTGCCTGGGATTGCCAGTATCGCGACTGCGGCTTTTATTTGGAGCTACCAAGCACTCGCCAACAAAAAAGCGGTGCAACTAGGGAGTGTCGCGTTTCTCGTAACGGTTTTTGCAGCAATTATCATCGAAATGATTCAGTTGCACCCCTATCAATATGTTTACTTCAATCGTCTATCGGGAGGATTAGCCGCCGCTCCCAATCGCTACGAAATTGATTATTGGGCATTAAGCCTACGAGAGGGTATGGAATGGCTTAACAAAAATGCTGATCCGAAACAACCGATTATAGTCGCAGGTGTGTTGTATCCGGCCAATTTATTTGCCGATCCCAAACTGACTGTCATCAGTCTGGAAAAGGCGACAGAAAAGGGAATTTCTAAGCCCTTTTACTATTTACCTTGGGGCCGATGGGGCTTACCAAAACAATTCCCAGAATGTCCCATTGTGCATCAGGTGGAAAGACAAGGGGTAGCTTTAACAAGTATTAAACACTGTCAATAGTCCCCAGAAGGAAGAAGGAAGAAGGAAGAGGGAAGAAGGAAGAGGGAAGAAGGAAGAAGGAAGAGGGAAGAGGGAAGAGGGAAGAAGGAAGAGGGAAGAAGGAAGAAGTAAGAAGCAATTAAGAACTTTCTTACGGGAGCATCCCACTTTTGTAGTTGGGGGCACCCGATGGCTGGCAATCGCATTCGGGCGAAAAATCTATAAGTCAAAACCGAAACTTTATCATCCGAATGCTTCGTCCTCAATGGGGGATTTACAAACAGGGGATGCTCACCTTTCTCAGGAGACGATCGCGATACAATGTTAGGACTTAGGCGAAGAAACTGGATTTCTTGACCGAATTCCTATTATTATGAAACTATCATTGATCAAGTTTATTTTTCAGAGTTTTTAAACAAAGCCACGCGATCGCGCATCCGAGGATATAATGGATAAAATCCCACCAGTCAAAGGTTGTACCAATGAGCAGTCGTCCGATTAATGTGGCTCTAATTGCTTCTAACAATGGAGGATGCCATAGTTGCATAAATTCTAGGATCGCGGTTATAATAAATACCCAAGTTGTCGCGATACTGGGTGGAATTTTGGGGTTTATTAATATTACTAAGAGAATCCAAAATATTTCGTAAAAAATGCCTCCTGAATAATTATTTAACCACTGATCTAGGGGACCCTTATAAAATTTACTGATTAAGCCGAGGGGGATAATAATGATGATAGTAAGAAATATGATAAAACGATAACGATTCATGTGTGTGTGTGTGTTTTTTTTTCTATGATTAACCGCAGTTTTTCTTCTCTTTTTTTAGTGTTTGAATTATCCTTTAATTAGGGAGGATTGTCATCAGGAAAAGAACCCGATCGCGCTCTTTTGCTACCGTGATGGCAGAGTAGGAGAAAAAGGGCTGGTTAACAAGCCCTTTTCGCGAAATTTCCCAGAAAAGAGAACAGCCAAAAAGTAACTTGACAGTGAAAATCATTCACCAGCCAATTAGTCCGTATAGGCAAGTTCTCCCTTTCTGACTTTTTCTGTCACCAATGTTCGATATAACTCTAACTCCTCATAGAGGAGATCCTGACTCATTGTTTCCGTGTGACGTCGGGTAACACTTCTGAGATCCTCAATTTCTTGGGCAGTGAGGACAGCATCCGCGACGGCACGTTCGATCATAGCTTTAAGTTTAGCTAATTCCTGTTTTTCTTCCGGTGTCAACTCTTTAGCATTAGGTCGTGAAATTTCCATAACTATTTTTCCTTAATTGAGATAGAAATCATTTCTATTTTAGCAAATGGAAGGAGTTAAAAAAAGTGATCGCGGCTGGAGAAAGAGTAACACTTCCTGACTGACTGACACCCAAAACATAGAGACGTTGATTGATCAGAGATAATCTCAAAATAATGGTTTCATTCCCTTGGTTGAGGGTCAATTCTCGCCCCGGATAACCATTAAGGGAAAATGTCGTATCGCGCTTAACCTGAAAAGGACTATCCTTTTTAATAGCATCCCCCACTCTCGTTAACAAAATATCAGGTTCTTGTAACTCAGATGGAGTTAAACTTTGACTAAAAGCGGCGACAAACCTCGAAGGACCCGACTGAATCGCCAAAACCTGAAAATTCAGAGTGCCTTGGGGCAGAGAAAACGTCTTAACTTCCTGAGATAATACTCCTACGGGAGCCCAGATGGAAAACCCACCCGCCTTAATCAGGAGAGGTTGCCATTTTTGGGAATTTTCCTCAATGGTTAATAAAGGACTATTTTGGGTTGAGGGTTTTTGTAGCTGACGGATGTCTTCCTCAAGTTGTTGTTGGCCCTGCTCAAAAAAGTCCGGGCGGTTCCGCAATAATTGGGTTATCGTGTTTGCGTCACCCAAACTCCTCAGAGAGGGAAGGGGAAGAGAATACCCCACCCCCATGTTGCCCCAAACCAGAGTCGCCCCACTCAAGGATAAAACAACCCAATTATGACGATAGAGCAATCTTTTTACCAAAAAGTTTAAAATCATTTTACTTTCATATTCTTAGAACTCTTTTAATCAAAAGCCAATGAATGAGTCCCTTGATAAGTTAATCCGCCGACTAACGGTGGGCCTAACATTTCCCCTAATTTTCCTCAATGGTTGGCTTCTCCTCTCCTTAGCCGAGAAGTTACAACCCTTAGTAGGCATCTTAATCGCAGCTACTCTCATTGCCTTTTTACTAGACTATCCTATTCGCTTTATTGAGCAACGGGGATTAAAGCGTGGTTGGGCCGCCAGTGGAGTCCTACTGATCTTTTTCCTGATCTTGACCACATTGATTTTGTTTTTAGGCCCTTTAATTTGGCAACAGGCCAATGAATTGCTGATCCGTTTGCCAGAATGGTTAAAGTCGGGTCAAAAACAATTAAATAATCTTAATACTTGGGTTATTGATCAACAATTGCCCTTTGATGTCACCACTACCGTTAATCAATTTATCGAAAAGTTAACCAGTCTTCTGCGCTCTTTAACCAGTCAATTGATCGGTTTTACTTTTACCGCGATCGGTAGCCTTGTCAATATATTATTAACCCTGGTATTTACCATTTTCATTGTCTTAAGAGGAGAAAGTCTCTGGAATGGAATTTTATCTTGGATATCCCCACAATGGAGTCAGCAAATACGCGAATCCTTACCCCAAAATTTTGAACGGTATATTGTGGGTCAATTTACCTTAGCCACCATTTTAGCAATTTCCCAAACTACAGCACTTTTAATATTAAGAATTCCCCTCGCGCAACTTTTTGGTTTAGGCATAGGAGTCGCGAGTCTGATTCCCTTGGGGGGAACTTCTACGATTATTGTTGTCAGTTTTCTCTTAGCTTTACAAAATTTTTGGTTAGGATTTAAGGTGTTAATTACCGCGGTTATTGTGACTCAATTAGTCGAAAATGTAATCGGTCCGAGAATTGTCGGGGAATTAACAGGACTTAATCCGGTTTGGATGTTAATTTCCTTAGATATTGGCGTGAAAGTGGGAGGCCCATTAGGTCTTTTAGTCGCGGTTCCCATTGCCAGTTTTATTAAGATTAGTTTTGACATGATCCGCTCACCTCACACTCTGCCATCAGTTCCTATTGTTACCCCCGAAATTTCTGGATCTGTGGAAGTCAAATAATTAAGACTGTCCTTTGGGTGGGAAAGACGCAGAAAACCTGTAACATGGAGAGCCAGGATTTAACGCGTCTTTATTCACCCTATAATATTAGGGACACCAATGGCTCCATTTACAGCCCTTTTCAACTTTTTCTAAGTCCCTTATCCCCTTTTGGGGAAATAAGGTTTTATCATGTATGGAGAAAACTCCTTTTTGAGTAAGGGTTATGTCATCTTTATCTTTTGTACCTGTGATTGATGAATCTAAGCTGATCGATACCGTGAGCCGCTATATTGCCCAAACTCTTGTTTTCATTCAACAACATCATCCTGAATGGGTGAATGAAAAGTATCGTAAAACACCTTGGGGCAAATCTGATTATCAGTCGGCGGTGATTGATAAATTATCTAAGATTTTTCGCAAAGCACACGATCGCGCTTCTTTGCTATTACTTGCCACCAAATACTTCAATATCCTTTTCGCACCTGAGTTTATTGATTCTGTTAATTATCAAAAAATCATTAGGAAACTCAATCAACTGATATCACCGACTGTGATATCTCAGACTGATGCCATAGTTTCCTCTTTAGTTTCCCATCAGAGTAATGGTTTTGTTAATGGGAATGGATTTCATTTTCCGGGTATCGCGATATTACTTCTCGATGTGGAAAATTTACAATTAGATGTAGAAACCGAGAAATTTTTGCAAGGCGTTTGTCGATATCCCATTCAAATTAAAGTGGGATTTGCCAATTGGCGCAGTTTAGGCAAAAAAGATGCGGAATTTCACGAAAGGGGTTATCAATTAATTCATGTTCCCCCTGGTAAAGATAGTGCTGATATGAAAATGGCCGCGGTAGGGGCTTCAATTTTTATTCATTATCCTACGGCTAAGGAAATATTTGTTTGTTCTTCGGATCAAGCTTTAACTCATCTTCGTAATACCTTACAAGTGCATGGTTTAAATGTTTATCATGTTCGCAAACAAAGGGAACAAATTACAGTGTTAAATAGTCAAACCGGAGATCTGATAAAATATTACCCCAATGGTTCACCGGAAATGAAAACTATTGAAGAATTAATTATGGAGTTAAAAGAATTAATAAAAGAAGAACAGCAACGCACCGACTGTCAGTGGTTAAAATTGGCAAGAGTGGCAACTTTATATAAGGAAAAATATGATATGACTTTAACTCAAGTTGTTACTACTTATTTCCCCGGAAGTAAAGCCAGTGAGATATTTACCAAACATCCGAATGATTTTGCTGTTCATAAACCGGCTGATATTTCCCAAGCTTATGTGACTTTATTTGAGATTAATTCTTCTTCTAATATCAATGAAACTTATGGGGACGAAAATAATGGCAATAGCCTCACTCCTAAAAATATTTTTTCCTTAGCGGATTTAGAAAGCGCGATCGTCGAAATTGTGGCAATGTTAACCTCTTCTACCAGTAATAATTATGTCTTTTTAGCCAATGTAGGTAGTGAATTTACTCGCCAATATGGACAAACGATTACTCAATTGATTAAAGACTTTAATTTAGGGAGTAAATTTCTGGAATTTTTACAGTCTTGTCGCTCTCTCAAAGTTAGGAAAAGTGCTAAAGGTTGGCAAGTCGCGTTAGCATAATATAGCACCCGCCAAGACGGTTAGGACAAAAAAACGCCCCATCCCCACCCTATTATCTCTGTAGGGGCGGGTTTGCCCGAATTTATCCCACGAACAAATAACCTCGAAAAACCCGCCCC
>JBEDKD010000503.1:0-8917 GCA_041172365.1 Cyanobacteriota bacterium
GCCTGTCTGTTTGGTGGCACAGAGGTGGGTGAAAGAGCCCCTACAGAGCTCATAGGATGGGATGGCGTTTTTTGTCCTAACCGTCTTGGCGGGTGCTATATTAAGGAAGATGAGGGGGGAGCAAAAACTTTCTCTATTGGCTCCCAGCGCAAAAGCCTATAGACAAAAAAAACGGGTTAACCCGTTGGTTAACCCGGAAGCTTGGGAACAAACACAGAGATCGATTAATTTTGCACCACCAGTTTGACATTGGCATTTTGTAAACCACGTTGTTTGACAGCAGCCAACGTCTTATTTACGGCATACTTCTGGTTGATCGAATTAATCAATTCTGTTTGATTATGCTTTTTGGCAACGCCCCACAGATCCGCAATTAAATCAAAGGAGCCGTCGCCATTACGAGACCAACCTAAATCATATTCTCCTTCGAGAACTGCCACGATATCCGCACGAACCCGTTGGCTATTGTAGCCGCGTACATCGGCTTCAGTATTCACAGAGATACCCAAGTCACGCAGAGAAGCCTTCAGGATTTCGGCATCGGTGATTTTGGTACGCAGTGTGCTAAAGTGAGACATGGGATTTCCTCCTAATGGAACTCATAGAAAACAACAACGGTTTGAACTGAACTGCCGCCAACGGAAAATGCGGCTTTTTGGGAAACCACTAGCAACTCTGTAGCATTTAAGTTGCTAGTCTTTACTCCTGGCGGGAACCAGGAGAAAGCTTTTAAAACTCCAAACGCTGATAATCAGCCGCGGAGTGTGCAGCCGGCCGCGCCCGCTGTCTGGCCCAATCTCGTAGCGCGCTGACTTGTTCAGTCATGGTGCGAGACAGCGGTAATGTCGATTTGATCGCGGCGATAATGTCTAGCTGCGTAAATTCTCTATCTTGGGCAAAGGCTTCATACATTGACGCGATGATGCCTTGCTCAATTTCTGCCCCGGAAAACCCGTCGCACATATTGGACAATTGTTCTAAGTCAAAACGCCCAATATCTTTACGCCGTTTGGACAGGTGAATTTGGAAAATATCTTGGCGCTCTTCTTTGGTGGGTAAATCCACAAAGAAAATTTCATCAAAACGTCCTTTTCTGAGAAATTCTCCTGGTAAGCGTTCCACCCGGTTCGCGGTGGCCATCACAAATACAGGAGATTTCTTTTCTTGCATCCAAGTCAGGAAAGAACCAAAAATACGACTGGATGTACCCGCGTCGGAGTCTGCCGAACCGGAAGTCCCCGCGAAGGCTTTATCGAGTTCATCTATAAATAAAATGGCTGGTGAAATTGATTCCGCGGTTTTCAGGGCATTTCGTAAATTAGCCTCCGAGCGCCCCACCATCGAACCATCATAAACTCGACCAATATCTAAGCGTAACAGAGGTAATCCCCATAAACGGGAAGTTGTCTTCGCGATTAAAGATTTCCCACAACCCGGAACTCCTAAAATTAACATTCCTTTCGGTTGGGGTAAACCATACTCTCGCGCTCGTTCTGTAAACGCGTTAGAGCGTTGTCTCAACCAGTGTTTTAGTTCATCTAAACCGCCCACTGCATCGAGAGTTTCATCCTCTTCTATATACTCTAAAATGCCATTTCGCCGAATTAGTTGTTGCTTTTCTGACAGAACAATATTAACCTCTTCTTCTGTCAAGCGCCCTGATATTACTTGGGCTTTGCGATACACTTTTTCAGCTTCATCCTTGGTTAAACCCAACGCGGCTTTTAAGAGTTTTTCTCGGACCTCTGTATTAATGCGTCTCGGACGTGATTTTTCCAACTGTTTCGACAGAACTAGATTAAGTTCTTTCATGTCTGGCAGGGGAAAATCTAACACTACCACTTCTTTCTCAAGTTCAATCGGAACTTGTTGTACAGGTGACATCAAAATTATCGTTTTTTGTGTCCCCTTGAAAGACGCGATCGCGTCCCGTAACCGCCGAATCACATTGGCATCCACCAAAAAAGGATGCAAGTCTTTGAAGATAAAAATGGTCGGATTCTCAGCCGGCTCTTTGATTACCCATGAAATCGCCGCTTCCGCCGAGAGGGTATTATGCTGCGTGGTGACACGCGGTTGGCCATATTCTATCATTCCGATAGTCTGTGTCCAAACAAACACCCGTCGCTGGGGCTTGTTTTGAGCCATTGTAGCAATTGCTTGCTCTGCCCGCTCTTCCTCAGATGTTAGGAGGTAGATCAGAGGATATTGAGCTTGAATTAAAATGCTAATTTCTTCTTGCATAGTCCTCGATTTCCTCAATCCAAATAGAGTGGCTGCAAACAGTCGGGAATTTTCAATTGCTAATTCTCGCTCGCCCCCAGCATTTAATAATATTGATCACCAGTGCCAGTTCCATCAGTGAGGGAAATCCTAGCAGGGAACTAACTCCTCTTCTCCCGATGATCCGGTGCTGGCATTGAGGCTTGACACCGCGTTTACTGGTAGTTCCTGATCCGTCAAAACCGTGGGCTGATTTTTCAGGGATACCAATTCTCCATCTCGCATTACCACTGAGCCTGTACATTCTGGACAACTATAAACTCTATAGGTTTGTCCAAAGGAGCCTTCTACTTCTTCAACCACATCAGGGTGTCCAAGGTAAAAGTCAATTGCTCTTTCAGCAAGGGCTGACATTGGCTCAGAATCCACAGCTGCTTTGATTTTGAGCTGGCGATGGAGTTCGGGTGGAAGATACAACGTAACCTTTTGCTTATCTTGCATAATGACAACGAATTTGCTTACCCGGGTATGTATCTCAAGATAACTGCTTATTTTCTCGGTGTCAAGACGCTATACTGCTTTAATGCTAATATTGTAACATTTCTTTACAATTGCCTGAAAAAAGAGGTTTCGTCATGGGTGATGGATCAGGAACAGTATCGCAATTTCCGTAGATCCATAGGATAGGGACTTAGACATTTTTGAGAAAAAATAAGGCTCAAACCCATACAGGACAAGGGAAATACACCAACTGCCCCAAAAAGCCCTCAAACCCAGATATGAATCAACAAACCGAGTAATAACGATGTCAAAGTCCTTTGGGATATGTATTTGAGGATATTTTATCGGTGTTTGTCCTTGCCCACTATTAAAACCCGAGGACTCCAGAGGTTTGTCCTACCCACAGGCTACGCCAACCCACTACCTAATTTACCAAAATGGCATACTCCCCGCGCAAGCCACACTATCGAATCCTATTATCATTTTCGTGAACAAGTATTACTTTAGGTGATTAAAAATTGACCCAAATATGATAAACTGTTATTAGTAAATCCTAGAGAAATCAAAAAATAAGCTATAGATAGTTGAGAAAAATACGCGAATATTTTATTAAATATGAGTTTAGATTTTCGGAATAAAAACAGCCTGTGGGCTTCAATTTTAGTAGAAACCTGGTATCGTTTGGGATTAAAAACCGCGATCCTTTGTCCGGGTTCGCGATCGACTCCTTTAACGGTAGCTTTTGCCCAACATCAAAATATCGAATCAATTCCAGTTTTAGATGAACGCTCCGCGGCTTTTTTTGCCTTGGGAATTGCCAAAAAATCATTTTTTCCCGTCGCGTTGGTTTGTACCTCTGGCACCGCGGGCGCAAATTTTTATCCCGCGATTATTGAAGCGAGAGAAAGTCGAGTACCCTTATTAATTTTAACCTGCGATCGCCCTCCTGAGTTAAGAGATTGTCATTCAGGGCAAACGATTGATCAAGTTAAATTTTATAGTAATTATCCCAACTGGCAAAGCGATTTAAGTTTACCCTCTTTAGAGCCAGAAATGTTAGGTTATGCCCGACAAACCGCGATGTATTCCTTAGAGCGATCGCGTTTTCCCGTAGCCGGTCCCGTCCATTTAAACATCCCCTTTCGTGATCCTTTACCGCCCATTTCAGATGGCAAAACCGAATTATTAAAACCCGCATTTAACCAGGATAATTTTTTTGTCGGTTGTCAATTATCACCCATCATTTATCAAAATATTTCCCTCGAAAAAGAATCTCTTATTAAAGAATGGCAAAAATGCCAAAAAGGTGTGATTATTGCCGGGACTGCTACCCCAGAAAACCCCGAAGACTATTGTCACGCGATCGCGTTACTTTCCCAAGGATTAAAATGGCCAGTATTAGCCGAAGGCTTATCACCGTTACGAAATTATCAATCATTAAATCCCTATCTAATTTCCACCTATGACTTAATCTTAAGAAATCCCGAAAATGCCAAAGAATTAACCCCAGAAATCGTCATACAAATAGGAGACTTACCCACGAGTAAAGAATTACGTTTATGGTTAGAAAAAAGCCAAAAACGACGATTTATTATTGATGCCAGTCATCATAATTTTGACCCCTTACATGGCAAAACTACCCATCTACGCGTCTCCATCGAAAATCTGATCTCCTCCCTTACCCAGGCAGGGCTAGGGGGAGGCAATTCCTCGGAATATCTCCAAAAATGGTGTCATTTAGAAGTAAAAGTAAAAGAATCTATTACCTCAAAAATGACCTCTATTGAAAACATAATAGAGCCGAAAATATCATGGTTAATTTCCCAGATTTTACCACCTCAAACCCCCTTATTTATCGCCAATAGTATGCCCGTAAGAGATATCGAATTTTTCTGGACTCCCAACGATCTAAAAATACAACCATTTTTTAACAGAGGAGCCAATGGCATAGATGGAACCTTATCAACAGCATTAGGCATCGCGTATCGAAATCAAGCCACTGTAATGTTAACAGGAGATTTAGCCCTTTTACATGATACCAATGGATTTTTATTACGTCAAAAATTTATCGGGCATCTCACCATTATTTTAATTAATAATAATGGAGGGGGGATATTTGAAATGTTACCGATTTCTCAATTTGATCCTCCTTTTGAAGAATATTTTACGACACCGCAAAATATCAACTTTTCCCAATTATGCCAAACCTATAATGTAGAATATAAAATCATTAATAATTGGGAAGATTTACCTGAAAAATTAAACCCACTACCCTCTAGTGGAATTAGAGTTTTAGAAATACAAACCAACCGAAAACACGATGCAAAATGGCGTAAAGAAAACCTGGGAAATTTTGCCTAATTCCAGCACAAAAAACAGGTTTCTCAACCTTTGCCAAAATCCTCTCTTGTGGGGGTGAGATTTTTCGTAGAATACTTTGTTTGTCGAAATGGTATAACCACAAAGACACAAAGACACAAAGACACAAAGACACAAAAACACAAAAACACAAAAACACAAAAACACAAAGACACAAAGACACAAAGACAGAAAAAAAGATTAGGGGAACTTTAACCCCTATTTAGATTATGTTTTTCGGATATCAATGGAGGGGCTATTAACATCTTTTTCCGACAGAAAATTATCACAAATTACTCCTGGTATCCTTTGTGCCTTTGTGTCTTTGTGGTTCATTTTATTTCCCCTACTTATTAAACTAACAAAGAAACCCGGTTTCTGTGAAGCGCCCTGCTAAAGAGGAGCCGTTTCTAACAAAGGAGCTAACCCCCTTCCCGATCCCATTGGGAAGAGTTACCAGAAAAATTAAATCACGAAAATCCTCTCTTGTGGGGTGATATTTTTTCTAGGATACCTTTTTTCTGTGACAATGGTATAACCACAAAAACACAAAGACACAAAGACACAAAGGCAGGAAAAAAGATTAGGGGAGCTTTAACCCCTATTTAGATTATGTTTTTCGGATATCAATGGAGGGGCTATTAACATCTTTTTCCGACAGAAAATTATCACAAATTACTCCTGGTATTCTTTGTGCCTTTGTGTCTTTGTGGTTCATTTTATTCCCCTACTTATTAAACTAACAAAGAAACCCGGTTTCTGTGAAGTCCCCTGCTAAAGAGGAGCCGTTTCTAACAAAGGATCTAACCCCCCATCTAGATCCAATTGATAAATATCATCACAGCCGCCCAGATGTTGATCATTAACAAAAACTTGGGGAACCGATCGCGATCCCTTGGCCCGTAGAGCCATATTATTTCTCGCGTTTTCATCCCCATCAATTTTATATTCGGTAAAATTAACCCCTTTCCACCACAGCAATAATTTCGCTCGGATACAATAGGGACAAGTTTGCCAAGTATAAATTTCTACATTGGCTTTAATACGTTCAGGATGACGACCTAAAATAGGATTAAGAAAGTCTAGCATAGATATCTCCTTGTCTGATTAACGTAATGAAAAGAGTTTACACAAAAAAAAGGGTTTTGACCGAAATTGTGATTTTAGGCAATTTCATCCAAGCCAAATCACCCAGTGACAATGAATATGAGTTAAGAAAATTTCTCGATGATAACAAAAATAAAACGAACCGTTAAAAAGCCCACACCACTTAACAGTAAGACAAAGATACTGATACTGAAAACAGATCGCGCTATTGTGGCAAAATTTTTCTTTTCTGAAGTCATAATAAAGAATCCTTGACAAAGGGGCAAAACTGCCTTAAAATTACCACAATTATACTTATTTGAGGTGAAGGAGGGGAAAAGTACCTTTTCCAGTGCATCATAATAGGCACAAGCAAGCTATCATGTCAAAATCAACCTAGCTTAGTGAAGGGTTGGACTCTACCTCTTTGGAGGTTAAGCCCAGAAATAACCCTCATAAGGTCAAAATTATAGAACAGTTACCCAGTTTTCCCGTTTAAGATATTGTATTATGACACCCCAATTGTTCCCTCTCCCCCATACCCAGAAAGATACCATGAGGCCTAAAACTTTGCTTCAGTTGGATACCAAGCTGCAAGAAGCTTCTCGCAAAAGTATGGAGCGGCATTGGTTGGAGTTAGTGGAGTATCTCTCTTTAGGGGCCTCCGCGGTGGGGACATTGGCCGTCGCGGTGTCGGGTCAGGCTTTTTATGGAGTCGCACCTTTAACATTAGCTTTATCCTTAAACGTCGCGAACCGTTATCGTTTAGAGCAACAGGTACAAGTTTCACAAACAATAGAAATCGCGGAGTTACAACGTTCTATTGATAAGATGGAAAAAACTACCGTCGTCATCATTCTGAAACTACGTCAACAGATGTCTAATGAGATTGATAGCATTCGCCAACAAATGACGACGCTTCTTCGTACTCAATCATCCTTTGATTCTATTGATGTTGGGGAACAGTTAGTCAGTTTGGGTCATTCTGTGGCTTCTTTGCAAGAAATTGTCGCGTCCGCGGTGATGGAAGTCCGTTCCCAAATTAATGAACAGTTACAAATCTTATCTCTTCCTTCGGCTAATGATTTAGAGATTATTCAACACGCGATCGCGCAATTACAAGACGCGATCCACCGTCTCGATGAAACCACATTAACTCAAGATAATTTAGTCGGAATTCATGGGCAATTAGCCGGATTACAAGACGCGATCGATATCCTCCAAAAACAGCAGGAATCAATAAGTCAACCCCCCCCAGATTGGTCACAAATCCAAACTCAAATCGCGGATTTAGAACACGAAACCCAGAATGTAGTCAAACCCAGTCTCAAACGCTTAATCTCAGTAGTAAAACAGTTAAAACAAACACCAGAATAATTGATTTTTTTTAATCACAGATAGCCTAGTGCAAATATCTGTGTTGAGGAGCGTTTAGGAGCGGTTAAAAAAGAAATTTATCTGGATTTTAATAATAGTCTAATCAGAAAAACAATAATGTGGGGAAGAAAAAATCATCCCCACACAAATAGAGAAAATATTTGATTTTTAGCGGAACATACTACTTAAGGAACTATCTTCGTGAATACGCCAAATGGCTTCACCCAACAAATTTGCCACAGAAAGAACCGTTAATTGAGGGAAACGCTTATCTTCGAGGATAGGAATTGTATTTGTGACAATAACCTCTTCGAGAACCCCACTCGATAAACGTTCGATCGCGGGAGGAGAAAAAACCGCGTGAGTGGCACAAGCATAAACCTGACGAGCCCCCTCACGACGTAACAAGCGAGCGCCCTCGGTAATAGTACCCGCGGTATCAATCATATCATCAACCAAAACCGCAGTTTTGCCCTTAACATCTCCAATAACATTAAGGACTTCAGCAACATTATGAGCTTGACGGCGCTTATCAATAATAGCTAAAGGGGCATCATTCAACTTTTTAGCAAAAGCCCGAGCCCGGGCTACCCCCCCCACATCGGGAGAAACGACGACAAGATCCGACAAGTTCTTACTGAAAAGATAATCAAGAATTACAGGAGAACCATAAACATGATCAAAGGGAATATCAAAATACCCTTGAATCTGAGCCGAGTGCAAATCCATCGCCAAGATGCGACTAGCACCTGCCTCAGTAATTAAATTTGCCACCAGCTTGGCCGTAATTGACTCACGTCCGGCCGTTTTGCGGTCTGCCCGGGCATAACCATAATAGGGAATTACTGCTGTAATTTGTCGAGCCGAAGCACGACGGCAGGCATCTATCATAATTAACAATTCCATCAGGTGATCATTCACTGGGTAGCAACTTGGCTGGATCAAGTAAACATCGCAACCCCGAATCGACTCCTGAATTTGGATATAAAGTTCCCCATCAGCAAATCTCTTACGAACCATCGGTCCCAAATCTATACCCAGATAGCGAGATACTTCCTGGGAAAGTGGGACATTAGCACAGCCAGAAAAGAGCCGAAGTCGATTATGATCAGGAACATTAGGCTCAGTAAGCAAAAGCGGTAAAGTAGCAGAACGGATCACGGCAGGCCCCTCGCAGGACATTCATTCCATTGTGATTTTATCATCTCTCTTGGGAAAAGTCTTAAGTATTTTCACTGAATTTTAGCTGCAAGTGGTACATTTACGCGATAGATATCAGACATTGGGGACAATCCCGACATCGGAAAATATCTCGATGGCATCATCTGTGAGGATGAAGGGCGTACCCGCCAAAGCTTTCAACATAATATTG
>JBEDKD010000504.1:0-7847 GCA_041172365.1 Cyanobacteriota bacterium
GGTATTCCACCTCCGAAATCTGTAAGTTTTGATCGAGAAGAAGGAAGAAGGAAGAAGGAAGGAGGAAGAAGGAAGAAGGAAGAAGGAAGAATTAATGAACCACAAAGGCACAGAGGCACAAAGGAAGAAAGAAGAGGGAAGAAGGAATTTCTCTTGTCTCCCATCTCCCTATTTCCCCATGTCCCTTTTATGTCACAATGATAAAGCCGTCATCATAAATGATTAGAGTACAACGTGAGTCCTGTTGCAGAAGCTACCAATACCCTAACAGGGGGAAATCTAACCCCCGTCTCCCTTAGCCGTCGTGCCGTATTTCCCTTTACCGCGATCGTCGGTCAAGAAGAAATGAAATTGGCCCTCCTCCTCAACGTCATTGACCCCAAAATTGGCGGTGTCATGATTATGGGCGATCGCGGCACGGGAAAATCCACCACCATTAGAGCCCTCGCGGACTTACTCCCAGAAATAGATGTAGTCGCCGACGATCCCTTCAATAGTCATCCCAATGATCCCGAATTAATGAGCGATCTCGTCCGCGAAAGAGTCTCACGCGGGGAACATATCCCCCTAACTCAGAAAAAAGTCATCATGGTTGACCTCCCCCTCGGCGCCACAGAAGACCGAGTTTGCGGAACCATTGACATTGAAAAAGCATTATCAGAAGGCGTCAAAGCCTTTGAACCCGGACTTTTAGCAAAAGCCAATCGGGGTATCTTATATGTAGATGAAGTTAACCTCCTCGATGATCACCTCGTCGATGTCTTATTAGACTCCGCGGCAAGTGGTTGGAATACCGTAGAAAGAGAAGGCATTTCCATTCGTCACCCCGCCCGTTTCGTCCTAGTCGGCTCAGGAAACCCCGAAGAAGGCGAACTACGTCCCCAATTATTAGACCGTTTTGGAATGCACGCGGAAATTCGCACCGTAAAAGAACCCGCGTTAAGAGTACAAATCGTCGAACAGCGTTCCGCCTTTGATCAAGAACCCCAAGAATTTCTGGAAAAACATCAACAGGAACAAGACGAATTACAACGTAAATTAGTTGATGCACAAGAACGCTTAAAAACCGTTCATCTTGATTATGATTTACGCGTCAAAATTTCCCAAGTTTGTTCCGAATTAGACGTTGATGGACTACGCGGAGATATTGTGACAAACCGTGCCGCGAAAGCCTTAGCCGCCTTAGAAGGACATTCCGAAGTCACCCTTGACGATATTCGTCGTGTCGTCACACTTTGTTTACGTCATCGTTTACGAAAAGACCCCCTAGAGTCCATTGATTCCGGTTATAAAGTCCAAAAAGTTTTTGACCGCGTTTTTGGTCTGGAAACAGCAGAATAGCTAATGGTAATAGGTAATCGGTAATGGGGAAACGATGAAGGAGCAACGATCAATAAAATGTCTCAAATCTCAATCCCCCATCCCCTTAGACATCTCCAATATTGTCGCGCAGGCATCTTGCCTGGGATTGACATAATTTTTCGGAGATGTCTATTACCATTATTGTGGCCCAGGCATCTTGCCTGGGATTGACATAATTTTGGGGAGATTTCTATTACCATGAAAAAACGTATTCTCGGATTAGATCCAGGTTTAGCCATATTAGGATTTGGTATTATTGATACTGAAATTCTCAAAAATCACGAAAACAATCACCTCGCCCTCGTCGATTTTGGAGTCATTAAAACCCCCGCGAATCAAGAAATGGGTCAACGACTTTGTACCATTTACGAAGACTTACACGAGTTAATTAATCAATTTAAACCAGACTTAGCTGTAGTCGAAAAACTCTTTTTTTATCGCATGGGAAATACCATATCAATCGCTCAAGCCAGAGGCGTTTTAATGTTAGTTTTAACCCAAACCAAAATACCCTTTATTGAATTTACCCCCGCCCAAATCAAAAAAGCCTTGACAGGATATGGTAATGCTCCTAAAATAGAAGTACAAGAGGCCGTCGCCCGCGAGTTAAATTTGGATTATATACCCAAACCAGACGATGCCGCCGATGCCTTAGCCGTCGCCTTAAGTGCTTGGTTTGATGATGAAATCATCCCTAAATAATACCCCTGTATAAACTCCTTCCCATGAGCGGTTTCTCTCTTATCTTAATTACTAAAGGTAAAAATAAGGAAAAGCCCCCCTTTGTGTCCTCTGTGCCTTTGTGGTTCATTAAAAAAAATTATATATCTCAGGAGTAAAAAATATGGTCATTTTAACATCTCAAGAAATAGCTCGATATCGTTCCGAATTAGCTGATGATCATGATGCTTTAGAAGCTCTTGATATGATAGAAAATTGCGAAGGAGATATGGAAGATGCCGCGATTTCTTTAGCACTTCGGGCAGGGCAAGAGCCCAATACTTCTGATAGGTGGTTGGATGGTTTCGCCAAACGCTGTCGAGTTGTTATCTGTCAAAGCAATTTTCGTTCCCAGTTAGAAAATGGTAATGTCAAGGAAATGGTAGAATATTTAATTGGGCAAAAAATTTGTCCCCGGATTTTGGCCGCCCCTGTGGTAATTTATGTAGTTAAAACAGGAGTCGATGATTTTTGTAATCCCTTGAGTTATCAATTACAATAACAGTCGTGCAGGCTTCTCCCCTGCCTTCCCCTCTACGAAACAAATCAACCCCAGACTCCAGTTATTTAATTTCTATGAAAAAGCGCGATCGTCATTTTTTGTCGAAAAATGTCTTACTTCCAGCTTTTCAAAACTTCCCTTAAATGCTCAGGAGATGCAATTAAACCATCAGGTTTATGAGATTCTAACGTTTCTTGAGTATGAAAACCCCAACTAACCGCGATCACCTTAATTTTTGCCTTTTTTGCCGCATTAATATCTCGTGTCTCATCACCTACATAAACCACATCATTAGGCTCAATATTATTTTCTTTTAACCAAGAATGAATCACCTCATGTTTATTAAAAAGATTACGGCTAGAATAAATAAAATTAAAACAATCTTTTAAGTAATATTTTTCCATCACCCTAGAGACATTTTCCTGAGAATTCGAGGTAATAATTCCTAATTGATATCCCAATTTTTTCAAGTCTATAATCATTTCGGGAATACCCGAAAATAACCTAACCTCTTTAATCTCATTATTAAATTCAGCTTTTAACCGTCTGAGCAGACAAGGTAACTTAAAAAGAGAAATTCCTGAATATCGAATAATTTGCCAAGAAGTTAAATGTCTAAGTTGTTCTAATTCTTCAGAAGTCGTGCTTTTATATCCAAATTCACTCGATAAACGATTACTAAGATTAAGGAGTGTATTCAGTGTATCCGCTAAAGTTCCATCAAAATCAAAAATAATTATTTTTGTCATAGGTGATAAGGAAGAAGGAAGAAGGAAGAGGGAAGAAGGAAGAAGGAAGAAGGAAGAAGGAAGAAGGAAGATATAAAATCAAGGGTTGCAGCCATTATTAATAACGTCAATACGTCAATCCCTACGCGCTATATGTAATAGGGAAATAAACAATTATTTATAATATAAATTTTTATTTCATCCCTGACAAACTTCCTGAATTATTCAAATTAGCCCGGGCATTACGACGTAGCATATCAGGTTTAATACGACGTAAAGCAGAACCCGTAAAACGACGATCCCATTCCTGATCAGAAATGTTAGCTAATTCTGGCAGAGTAGGCGCTAAATTTTCCGGGTAAGGCTGAAAATCTATTATATCTGTTTCTTGGGCAAAACGTTGATTCCAAGGACAAACCTCTTGACAAATATCACAACCCGCAACCCAATTGTCTAAATTTTTTCCTATCTTATCCGGTAACATTTCCCCACGATTTTCTATGGTATGATAGGCGATACAAAGATTAGCATCCACCACAAAAGGTTCAGTAATAGCTTGAGTCGGGCAAGCCTCAAGACAACGAGTACAAGTGCCACAATGTTCGGTATGGGGAGTATCAGGAATTAAGGATAAATTTGTCAAAATTTCCCCTAAAAACACCCATGAGCCATATTCTCTTGTAATGACATTACTATTTTTGCTTATCCATCCGATACCCGCTTTTTGGGCCCAGACTTTATCTGAAATCGGTCCCGTATCTGCATAATATTTCGCGTCTATTCCTTCCCCTTGACTTTGTAACCAATTAGCAAAAGCTTTTAACTTTTTCTGCATCACTTTATGATAATCTCTGCCCCAACCATAACGCGATATTTTGGCATATTCACCTCCCCTTTCTTCCCCCCTTTCTGCTGCGATGGGGTTTTCAGGTGATGTATAATAATTAATCGCAACACAAATAACTGACTCAACATTAGGCATCACTAAATGGATATTTTGCCGTTTAGGATTACCCATCCATGCCATTTCCGCGTGATAACCTTTATCTAACCAAGTTTGTAACCGTTTAACTTCTAACTCTCCATCAGTATCAACCGATGCAATACCTACTTTATGAAAGCCTAATTCTAGGGCTTTTGCCTTAACACGATCGCGTGTCAATTTCCCATCATTCATAAATCTCCTTTCCCTTGTCTCAGTGAGAAAAAACTCAGGCAAAAAACCTGAGTTTGCGAAAATAATTAATTTTGACTACTTTCTTGGGCTAACCAAATATTAAGATCACCAATATTAGAAAAGTCCAAAAGCACATCACTTAAAGCTTCCAAACTCATTACAGGCAATTGCAGAATCAATTTTTTGGTAGCTTTATCCAATGAGCCAAAGCGACGCTTAAGGAGATGAAGAATGACAGTAGCTTCACCTTCCTGTCTGCCTTTTTGTTTACCAATTTGGATACCTTCACGGATGATTTGCTGATAAATTACAGATTCTCGCATCATCTCCTCTCCCAACAATAAATGAATTAAATCTCTATCCTCAAATCGTAAACCCGCGATAATTTGCGTTGCCGTCGCAATATTAATCCGCAGATTTTCCTCTTCTATTTTAGCCACTTCCGAGCCGACTTGCTCCAATAATTTTTGGGGAGTATCACTACGCGCTAAAGTCGCAAAGGGTAATAAAACAGGGTTCGATAAAAAAATCACGGGCTCTTGCTCCCAGAGTCGGATCGTGTGATACTGATGTCGGGTATTTCCGACAAGAAGTTCCTCCGAGAATAACGCGTCTGAAGTTGTCTCTTTGAGAAATATCACAAATTGTTGAACAGGGCATCGGTATTTACGATAAACTCTTACCCAAGAGTCTAGCATTCGCAGGGGAAGAGGGGGATCAGAGGGAGGTAATGTTTGAAATTCAATATGGAGAATTTCATCGTTTGTTTGTAGCAGGGTGACAGTATCCGCCTGTATCCCTTTCAGACTTAATTCGGTTTTGATAACTCGTACTTCTTGGGGTTCGTTACCCAGTAGCCACCGAGCCAAGTCTCTCGGATATTCTTCCGCTAAAAATTTACAGATGTTATCGTTACTCACTCAATTTTTTCGGGATTCTTACATGACATTCTTTATTTTAATACAAGTGGGAAAAAATATCTTCTCCCTCGCCTTGAATCCCATTGTCATGTTTACTATAACTCCCTTTCCCTAATTCCCCGTGATCTAACTGAAGAAATCAGATTATTCATCTGTGTTTATCTGCGTACCCTACGGGAATACTCCGCCTATATCTGCGGTAAACAAAAGGGCTTATCTAAGATATAAGTCATTAACAAATATCTTGATAAACCCTGATAATCTGTAATTATTAATGGGGAACTTTTTCTAACATCAACTTCGATCGTTTCAAAAATTCCGGTATTTCTACGGGATAATCACCTGTAAAACAGGCTGAACAAAAATTATTAGGATCATCCTTCGTCGCCTTTAACATCCCTTCCCAACTCAAAAATGCTAAAGTATCTACCTCTATTTGTTTGCCAATTTCTGCCACGGATTTTGTCGCGGCAATCAATTGATCTTGATTATCAGTATCAATACCATAGAAACAAGGATGAGTCACGGGTGGGGAAGATACTCTCATGTGAACTTCTGTGGCTCCCGCGTCGCGTAATGCTTTCACAATTTTACGACTCGTTGTACCTCTGACAATCGAATCATCGACAATAATTACCCGTTTGCCATCTAAAACATCTCGCAAGGGGTTTAATTTCATCCGAATACCAGACTCCCGCATACTTTGGGTTGGTTGAATAAATGTCCGGCCGACATAACGATTTTTTATTAAGCCTTCCGCAAAGGGTATTCCTGATATTTGGGAATACCCGATCGCGGCGGGAATCCCAGAGTCGGGAACTCCAATCACAATATCGGCATCAACGGGTGATTCTTTGGCTAATTGTTGTCCAATTCGTAAACGATAACTATATAAACTTTCTCCGTGCATTTCACTATCGGGACGGGCAAAGTAAATCATTTCAAAGATACATAAACGCGGTTGCGGTTTCTGACTCCAATGAAAAGAGGCCATCCCTTCTTCGGTGATCCATACTACTTCTCCGGGTTCCACATCTCGCAGATATTCGGCTCCAATAATATCTAAACCACAGGTTTCTGAGGCTAAGGCATATCGCACCGGATTTGTCCCTAATGTTCCTATTACCAAGGGACGTACTCCATGGGGATCTCGCACTCCCATTAAACCTTTCGGTGTTCCTATTACTAAACTAAAGGCTCCTGTACAACGATGAAATGCACTAATCGCTCCCTCTAACCAGTCTTTCCCATCATTTACTTCTAGCGCGATCGCGATCGCGATCATCTCGGAGTCCGTGGTACTGATAAAATTACAATTACGCTTGACTAATGCTTCCCGTAATTCGGTTGTATTTACCAAATTGCCATTATGGGCTAACGCGAGACTCCCTAAACGGGATTCGACAACTACGGGTTGGGCATTGACAACCCGCGATGAACCCGTCGTTGAGTAACGAGTATGCCCAACGCCTATATAACCGGGGAGATGATCTAATGAAGATTCGTTAAAGACTTGAGACACTAACCCCATGTCTTTGTGAAGGTGGAATTTTTCCCCATCAAAGGTAGCAATTCCCGCGGATTCTTGACCTCGGTGTTGTAGCGCGTATAAGCCAAAATAAGTCATCTTGGCCACATCTTCACCCGGAGCATAAATCCCGAAAACACCACAAGCTTCTTCGGGTTTATCGGGTTTGGTTAAGTTTTCCGCCTCGGTGGGATAGGGGTTTGGCATCATGGTATCGCTTGGCTCCTCCTCTGGTTGGTTGGTAACTGGGATGTCTTTAAGGCAGCACGTTCTGGGAATATTTCCCCATACCTTAAAGTTTTGTTAACATTGTTAACTTAACGGTAACGCATTGACGCACATTATTGATCGCGTTTATCACTAATTACCCGTCACTTCTGCCCTTTTTTCCCCTTAAGTCTTCAAACCTTCATAAAATCTCTCGAACACCCGTTTTTCTTGTAAAAAATTATAAAAAAATATCAAAAAAAACTCAATATCCCCTTGACAGATCGCGGCGGTTATGGGATACTATTTTTAGTATAATGGGATGGTTGCGAAATTTTTAAAATTGCAACCATCCCATTATTAAACTTTGTCAATATCACACCTTAATACTACCATACCCCCTAGCCCTGATCAACCCCCCCAATGTAAAGTTTTGTGAAAAAAAGACGGTTTCAGGTGGGATGGGTTGAGTACAATACGCGCACATCATCCCACAGGAAAGGACTCAAGCTAACCCGCGATCGCGCCCTCCTCAAATAGGTTATATAGCAACTGCCAAGGCTATTAGGACAGATTTTGTAGGGGCGGGTTCACCCGGATTTATCCCACAAACAAATAACCTCCAAAAACCCGCCCCACCCCACTAATAATGTCCATCAACAGACCCCAACCACCAATTACATAGAATCTGTCTCTTATACAC
>JBEDKD010000505.1:0-5814 GCA_041172365.1 Cyanobacteriota bacterium
GGGGCACTACCCCTACAAAGGTTGGAGGGGTAGGCACGGGGGCACTACCCCTACAAAGGTTGGAGGGGTAGGCACGGGGACACTACCCCTACAAATCTGTATGAATGACTTAGACTTGCTATATCTGCTACACTAATAGTTAGTTTGTCTAACTAAATTATGGCTAACATCCAACCCACGTTGTCTGCAAGCCTCAAAAAATATTCTCGCGTAGGGCTAGTTGTGCTTGGTGTAAGCTTTCTAAGCGCTTGCGCCGCGTCTGAGGCTCAATCACTCAAAGCCCAAGGGGGCAAAGGAAAACCCGTTCCCGTTGCGATCGCGACTGCTACCCAAAAAACGCTCCCAATTTTGGTACGGGGGACTGGTACCGTCGAGGCTTATAATACCGTATCCATCAAATCCCAGATTGGGGGGCAATTGACAGGGGTTTATTTTCAACAGGGGCAAAATGTCACCAAAGACTCCCTATTATTTAAAATTGATTCCCGTACCCTGGAGTCAGCGCTGATGCAAGCAGAAGCCAATCGACAAAAAGCGATCGCGGCGGTGAGTCAAGCCCAAGCCAACCGGGAAAAAGCCTTGGCGGGGGTAAATCAAATTACCGCGAATCGGGAAAAAGCGCTTGCAGGAGTTAACCAAGCCAAAGCTAATCAAGAAAAAGCGCTTTCGGGAGTTAATCAAGCTAAAGCTAATCAAGAAAAAGCGCTTTCGGGGGTTAACCAAGCCAAAGCCAATCAAGAAAAAGCGCTTTCGGGGGTTAACCAAGCTAAAGCCAATCAACGAAAAGCGCTTTCGGGGGTTAACCAAGCCAAAGCCAATCAAGCTAAAAGTATCGCGCAAGCTGACAATGCTCTATCGAGGGCCGATCGCTATTCTAAATTACTAGCAGACGGGGCAGTTAGTCAAGATCAAGCCGAGCAATTAAACAGCGACGCGATCGCGAATAAAGCCTCCGTTGATGCCAGTCAAAGTGAAGTCAATAACGTGATCGCGGGAGTGCAGTCTGTTACCGCGGAAATCGAAAACGCTCAAGCCGGGGTGCGAGCAGCCGATGCCGAAATCGCCAACGCTCAAGCCGGGGTGCGAGCCGCGGATGCCGAAATCGCCAACGCTCAAGCCGTGGTGCGTGGAGCCGATGCCGAAATCGAAAACGCCCAAGCTGTGGTGCGGGCAACCGACGCGGATATCGAAAATGCCCAAGCCGTTGTGAAAGCAGCGGAAGCCGAAATCGTGAATGCCCAAGCCGCGGTGCGTGCGGCTGACGCGGAGGTAGAAAAAGCGAAAATTCAACTTTCCTATAGTTCGATATTTTCTCCCATTGACGGGCGCACGGGCAACCTCAAAGTAAATGTCGGTAATTTAGTCAAAGAAAATGATAGTAACCCCCTTGTTATTATTAGTCAAATTCGCCCTATTTATGTTTCTTTTGCGATTCCCCAACGAATGTTACCTGATGTGAAGAAATACATGGGGCAAAATGGAGCTTTAACAGTTGAGGCATTAATTCCTAAAGAGGAAGCGCGTCCCGAAAAGGGTGAAATTACTTTTGTTGATAGTGGCGTTGATACGACAACGGGAACGATTCAACTGAAAGGGACTTTTACTAATACTCGCGATCGGCTTTCCCCCGGACAATTTGTTAATGTTGTTTTGAAACTAGCCCAAGAAGATAACGCGATTGTCGTTCCCACTGTAGCAGTACAAACGGGACAAAAAGGGCAATTTATATTTGTGGTAAAATCCGACAATACAGTAGAATTACGTCCGATCAAAGTCGGTAATACTGTGGGCAACGAAACCGCGATTAAAGAAGGACTGCAAGGGGGTGAAAAAGTCGTAATTGACGGTCAATTTAATTTAATTCCTGGTGCTAAGATAGAAGAAAAAAAGGCATTAGGTAAAGAAGAAAGTTCCCCCAATTTGGGTAAAGAAACCAGTTCAGAAAATCAAAAGAAAGAGCGAAATTAATTCTTATTATAGCACTACGCGTGACACCCTATTGACATTCTTCCTTCCACCTTCTTCCTTCTTCCTTCCACATTCTTCCTTCTTCCTTCCACCTTCTTCCTTCTTCCTTCTTCCTTCTGCTATACCAATTACCCATTACCAATCACCATGAACATTGCAGAGCTATTTATACGCCGCCCGATTATGACAGTATTAGTGATGGTTGGTATCATGGTATTCGGGTTAATGAGTTATGAATCATTGCCTGTAAGTGATCTACCTAGCGTAGATTTTCCCACCCTTCAAGTATCAGCAAATCTGCCAGGAGCAAGTCCAGAAACAATGGCAGCATCCGTCGCGACACCCTTAGAGCAACAATTTTCTAGTATTGCTGGATTAGATACAATGAGCTCGACAAGTGCTCTAGGAAGCACTCAAATTACACTACAATTTGACTTAAATCGCTCCATCGACGCGGCGGCCCAAGATGTACAGGCAGCTATTTCTAAATCGTCGAGGCAATTACCAACAAATATGCCAACGCCGCCCTCTTATCGGAAAGTAAATCCGGCAGATCAACCGATTCTTTATCTAGTTTTGAGTTCCCCTATTTTACCTTTATCTACTGTTGATAAATATGCCGAAACTCTCCTGGCACAAAGACTTTCAATGGTTAATGGCGTGGCACAGGTACAGGTTTATGGTTCTCAAAAATACGCGGTTCGCATTCAACTTGATCCTCAATCTTTAGCCTCCAAGGGATTAGGAATTGATGAAATAGCTACCGCGATCGCGCAAGGTAATAGTAATTTACCTACGGGCACACTCTACGGTAATAAACAAAATTATACTATCGAAACCAATGGACAACTAAATGATGCCGCGGGTTATCGTTCATTAATTGTCGCGTATCGTAACGGAGCCCCCGTACATTTAGGAGAAATAGGTAATGTTATAGACAGTGTAGAAAATGATAAAGTCGCGAGTTGGTTTTTTAAGGCAATCGAGAAACACAAAGGCAAAAGCTCAGAGGAAAAGAATCATCAAGAAATAGGAGAAAAAAAACAAACTAAAGAATCATCAGGAATCAGGGGAATTGTCTTAGCAATTCAGCGTCAACCGGGGACAAATACCGTCCAAGTTGTGGATGACATCAAGAAAATTTTGCCCACTTTTCGGGAGCAATTTCCCGCGGCAATAGATATGAATATTCTCTACGATCGCTCCGAGTCTATTCGTGAATCCGTTGATGATGTAAAATTCACACTTTTGCTAACAATTGCTCTGGTAGTGTTAGTAATTTTCCTCTTTCTTCGCAATGTATCCGCGACAATTATTCCCAGTTTAGCACTGCCCTTATCACTGGTAGCTACCTTTGGAGTTATGGCAATTTTGGGTTATTCCCTCGATAACCTTTCATTAATGGCATTAACTCTCAGTGTCGGTTTTGTCGTTGACGATGCAGTAGTAGTCCTCGAAAACATTGTGCGTCACATGGAAATGGGAGAAAGTCGCTTTGAAGCCGCGTTAAATGGTGCGAAAGAAATTGGTTTTACTGTTATTTCTATGACGATTTCTCTCGTTGCGGTGTTTATTCCGATGTTATTTATGGGAGGTATTTTAGGGAGATTATTCCGCGAATTTGCCGTGACAATTAGTGCATCAATTTTGGTATCAGGTATCATCTCTCTGAGTTTAACGCCGATGCTTTGTAGTCGTTTCTTGCGTCCTCCCCATCACGAAAACAATATTTATGATCGAGATAATCTTCCTGATTTATCTAAGAATTTATCCACTAAAATTATTAAAGATAGACGCGAAAAACCCAGTTTAACAACCCGTTTATATAATATCTCAGAGGGATTTTTTAATGGGATGTTAGGAATTTATGATTGGAGTTTAAAAAAATCTCTCAAATATCATCGTACTACAATGATGATTTCTTTAGTGGTTTTTATCGCGACTATTTATTTATTTATGATAATTCCTAAAGGCTTTATCCCTAATGATGATACGGGACAACTGAGTGTAACAACGGAAGCCGCGCAAGATATATCTTTTGATGAAATGGCGAAACATCAACTAGCATTAGCTGAAATTGTGTATCGCGATCCTAATATCGAAGCACTTAACTCTAGTATTGGTGCTGGTGGTGCCAATTCTTCAGCCAACGCGGGGCGAATGTTTCTGCGGTTAAAAGCTCGTTCGGAACGTCCTTTAAGTGCTGATCAAATCGTGCAGAAATTACGTCCAAAATTGACAACGGTTCCGGGTATTAGAGCCTTTATTCAAAACCCGCCATCTATTCGTATTGGTGGGCAACAGTCGAAAGCCCTTTATCAATTTACCCTCCAAAGTCCGAATCAACAAGAACTTTATCAATATGCTACTCTTTTAGAAACAAAACTGCGGGAAATGTCACAACTTCAGGATGTGAATAGCGATCTCCAAATCAAAAATCCCCAGGTAAATATTGAGATTAATCGAGAGCAAGCTTCTGCCTTTGGTTTAACGGCAAATCAGATTGACGCGGCTTTAAATAATGCCTATGGTACTCGTCAAGTTTCCACAATTTACGCGTCAGATGGTCAATATCAAATTATTATGGGGTTAGATCCGAAATATCAACAAGATCCCGCGTCTATTGAGTTACTTTCTATTCGTTCACCCAATGGCCAACAGGTTCCTTTAAACGCGATCGCGACGATTACGAAAGGAGTAGGGCCATTAACGGTTAACCATTTTGGTCAACTTGCGGCTGTGACGATTTCATTTAACTTAAAACCGGGGATATCTTTAAGTGATGTCACGGGAAAAATTGAAAAAATCGCTCAGGAAACTGTACCCCCTTCTATTAGTACCAGTTTCCAAGGTGCAGCACAAGCCTTTCAATCTTCTATTTCCGGGTTAGGATGGTTGCTAGTGATCGCGATTTTGGTGATTTATATTGTCTTAGGAATACTCTATGAGAATTTTATTCACCCCCTCACTATTCTTTCTAGTTTACCATCGGCGGGATTTGGTGCATTACTAACATTAATGTTATTCGGTATAGACTTAAATATTTATGCCTTTGTGGGGATTATTTTGTTAGTTGGGATTGTCAAGAAAAATGGTATTATGATGATTGACTTTGCCATTGAAGTCAGAAAGAATAAAGATATTAGTGCTCGCGATGCAATTTACGAAGCTTGTTTAGTCAGATTTCGTCCGATTATGATGACAACGGCTGCGGCTTTAATGGGAACATTACCGATCGCGCTAGGTTTAGGAGCGGGTGCGGAGTCACGACGGCCTCTGGGTTTAGCAGTAGTAGGAGGGTTATTATTTTCTCAACTTTTAACGCTTTATATAACGCCAGTTTTTTATATGTATATGGAGTCTTGGCAACAAAAGTTTAAGAGAAAATCATCCCCTTCGGAAGAAGTTTCTACCGTGCCATGAGAAACCGGGTTTCTTTACCAAAATTTTTCCCAAGAGGATGAAGAAACCCGGTTTCTTTGATGGATTGAACCCGAGGGAAGTATTGTCGTAAAAACCCGGTTTCTGAACCCCCATCCGTTAGTCCAAAGAAAAAATGACGCGATCGCGCTTGGCTCAAGTCAGCTTTAAGGCGCGATCGCTTCCAACCTATGTTCAAGCAAACAGAAGGTTTTCTGCTATATTTTTAGGTTTGGGGAGAGATTTACCATCTATCTGATATTCTTCAACTAAAAGCTCTAACACCTCTACTGCATTCTTCAAAGCTTGTTCATAGGTATCTCCGTGAGTGTGGAACTGCTGGGATGGAAAATCAGGTAAATGCACTAGGTAGCAGTTATCTTCATCAGACCATTGAATAACAATTATATAAGGTAATTTCATAAT
>JBEDKD010000506.1:0-6558 GCA_041172365.1 Cyanobacteriota bacterium
CAGTATGACGAACCCCGCGCTTAAATAATTATAGGAATTTTAACTTGAAAAAATTGCTATAATCAGGTTTCTGCGTCGAAAATAATTGATTAACCATTCATTAATTTTATGTCTGATATTCTTGCCCAAATTGCCCAGGGTTTAATCGTCTCATGTCAAGCACCCACGGACTCCCCTTTACACGATCCTGTCATTATTTCCGCGATGGCTGAAGCCGCGATGAATTATGGTGTCGCGGGTGTGAGAATTGATACACCTTCTCATATTAAAGCCGTTAAAAAACGGATTCCCCATGCTCCTATTATCGGTATTTGGAAACAAGTTTTGTCCGGCTCTGATGTTTATATTACGCCTCGGTTTGAAGATGCAGACGCGATCGCGTCTTCCGGTGCGGATATTATTGCCATTGATGCCACATTAAGAAATCGTCCAAATGGGGAAACCGTACAGAATTTAATTAAACGCATTCACGAAGACTTAGGTAAATTAGTCATGGCAGATATCGACACCTTAGAAGCCGCAATTCAAGCCGCGGAAGCAGGTGCCGATATTGTCGCGACGACTCTTTATGGATATACAAATGAAACAAAAGATTTATCTCCTCCTGGTTTTGAATTACTCAGAAAGATGGTAGAAATATTGGATATTCCAGTCATTTGTGAGGGTGGAATTGCCAGTCCGAATATGGCAAAAAAAGCCCTAGAATTAGGTGCTCATTCTGTTGTCGTAGGCTCTGATATTACGGGAATTGATTATAAGTTAAAAGCTTATCAATCCCTGTTGAAAGTATAATCAAATTCATCCCCTCAAGCGGCTTTGGGGGATGGTTTGACCACTACCCATTTACCCGTCTTAGGATCTCGATAAGTGGTAAATGGGTTGTTTTTTAAGTTTTTCTTTGATGGCGTAACCATTTTATTGACTCCTTTTTAGGGATGCACCCAAAATAGAAATACTATTTTGATCTTATTCAATATTTTAGACGGTTCTCTCTGACTGTTAAGTGACCAATATTTTGTTTTCCTGTGATCTTTCTCAATTCCTATTGTGATTTTACTCACAGGAAGAGGATTAACAATTGATAATTGACAATTAACAATGAATAATTATCAACTGTCAATTGTTAATTATTCATTACCAATTACCTATTACCCATTACTAATTCCCTGTAGGCGGAAAATTTTCCGGATCTGAGAGGTGAAGACATGGGAATTGAAACAAAAGTGTAAATAGGTATCACTATGGCTGGGGAATTCTCTGTTAAACCTCAATCCGACAACTGGAATCAGACAAATTGGCAAAAATCAGCCCAACGTCGAGGTCGATTATATCAAGGCATTTTTTTGATGTGCCTCGTAACGGGATTATTAGGACTCAATGTATTTCGATTAGCTCAATTACAATTGGTACAAGGTAATTATCATCGTCTCCGCGCTGAAAATAATCGCCTTCGTTTGATGCCCGTATCCGCGAGTAGGGGTAATATATTCGATCGCGAGGGCAAAATTCTCGCGGGAAATCGTACCTCCCATTCTATTTATTTATGGCCGAATGAACAAACCCCTCAAAGTTGGCAAAAAACCGCGAAGTTTCTCAGTCCAATTCTGAAAATTCCTAGCGCGGATATCCTCAAAACTTTAGAAAAAGTGGGCTATCATTCCGCGTTACCTGTGAAAATTAGTCAAGATATTACACCCGCGACTTTTATTCCCTTAGTGGAACAAGGGGAGCATTTACAGGGAGTAGAATTGCGCTCGGAATTAATCCGTGATTATCCTAATAATTCTTTAGCTTCTCATGTTTTGGGATATATTGGTGAAGCCAGTTTAAAACAACTTAAGGCAAATCCTCAATATCCGATGGGGATGATTATTGGTCAAATGGCGATCGAACGATTTGCTAATTCTCAGTTAGAAGGTATTTGGGGAAATCGTGTCATTGAAGTTAATGCGAAAGGGGAGGAACTTCAAGAATTAGGGGTTAATAATTCTACTCCGGGCAAGTCGGTTAAATTAACTTTGGATTTGGATTTACAACAAACCGCGGAAAAGACTTTGGCCGATCGCGTTGGTGCTGTTGTTGCTTTAAATGTTAATACGGGTGAAATCTTAGCCATGACGAGTTTTCCCAAGTTTGATCCCAATATTTTTACACGCAGAATTACCTCTAAAGAATGGTCCCATTTACAAGGGCAAGATCAACCATTTTTAAATCGTGCTGTTCAAGGATATCCTGCCGGAAGTACCTTTAAAATTGTCACATCAGTCGCGGGAATGGAATCAGGTACTTTTTCCCCTAATTCTATTTTATCTACTTCTTCTGCCCTTAATATTGGTGGTGTTGTCTTTCACGAACATGGCGCTGGTTATGGCGCGATCGGTTTTCGTGATGCTTTGGCCTATAGTAGTAATACTTTTTTCTATCAAGTAGGTGTGAAAAGTGGGGCCGAAGCTATGGCAAAATGGGGTAAAGAATTGGGAATTGGTGGTAGTATTAATTTGAAATTATTGGGATTAGATGACGCGAATCATGGTCAAATTCCGACACCGGAAATGAAGAAAAAAGTTTACGATCAAGATTGGTATATTGGTGATACCGTAACAATGTCGATCGGTCAAGGGTTAGTCTTAGTAACGCCTTTAGAATTAGCTGTAATGGTGTCAACGGTTGCCAATGGAGGATTACGAGTACAACCCCATTTATTAGCATCTCAAACCAATACACCCCAAACCAAACCTATTAAAACCGCGATTCATCCCGAAACTTTAAATATCATTCGAGAGGGGTTAATTGAGGTGGTAAAAAAGGGTACTGGCAAAAGTTTAAATGATGGTTCAATTCCTTTAAGTGGTGGGAAGACTGGGACCGTAGAAATTCCGGGCCATCCTGATAATTCAATGTATGTGGGATTTGCTCCCGCGGAGCGTCCTGAAATCGCGATCGCGGTGATTGTAGAAGGAGGAGGTTTTGGCGCGGTTTCGGCGGCTCCCATCGCCCATGAAGTCTTTAAAACCTATTTCCAAAAACAAGGGTTTTCGGGTAAAAAGAAGTAACCTAAATACCCTATCTACCTTCCCCAAATTAAGGTAAAAAACGGTCTAAAGCCGCCTTTAAATCTTTAATCTCTTCTTCAATATTACCCTCTTTGGCCGCCCTGGCAATACACTCAGTTAAATGTTCATCTAAAATAATACGAGCCACGCGATCTAATGCAGCACGAACCGCGGCAATTTGTAAAAGAACATCAGGACAAGGACTACTTTCCTGTATCATTGATTTAATACCTCGGATATGTCCTTCAATCCGCGATAAACGATTCACAAGACGACGTAACGACTCCTCATTGTGAATATGATGATGTTCCCCTTTTTTCTGGGGATGGGGATGGGAATGGGGATGAAGATCCGAGTGCAAGGGTTCCTCAAAAGTTGAGTCTGAATCAATCATTGGTCTTATTTTACCTTCACAAGGATCACCGAGAGGGTGACATTGATGACCATTTGATCATAACATACTTATGTCTATTTCGGCAATTTGTGTTATAATACGTCCATATTTTGAACGATAAACACTATTCTGACATGAGACAGATTTTCGTGATTTTTCTCAGTCTTGTCATCAGCTTAACTCTATGGGTTACTCCTGTGATGGCAAGCGTTTCTCCTAGCGCGATCGCGTTAACTCCTAGTAATAATAATTTTGTCAGTGCCGCGGTAAATCGAGTAGGCACCGCGGTAGTTCGGATTGATACAGAACGCACGATCACGCGTAATGTTGACCCCTTATCGGAAGATCCATTTTTCGGAGAACTCTTTGGTGAAACCCCCAAACAAGAACGTTTACGAGGTCAAGGATCGGGGTTTATTATTGATAAAGAAGGCTTTATTTTAACTAATTCTCATGTTATTAATAAAGCTGACAAAGTAATCGTCACTCTCAATGATGGGACGAAATTAGAAGGGGAAGTGCGGGGCACTGATGAAATTACAGATTTAGCTGTTGTCAAAGTTAATCCTCAAAATCATAATTTACCCATTGCACCCTTGGGTGATTCTAATCAAATTCAAGTCGGCGATTGGGCGATCGCGGTGGGAAACCCTCTGGGTTTTGATAACACCGTGACTTTAGGAATTATAAGCACCTTAAAACGTTCCAGTGCCGCGATCGGAATACCCGATAAACGCATAGACTTCATTCAAACGGACGCGGCAATTAACCCCGGAAATTCCGGGGGACCCTTATTAAATGATCGAGGTGAAGTAATCGGAATTAATACCGCGATTCGGGCGGACGCGATGGGAATAGGCTTTGCGATTCCCATAAATAAAGCCAAGACAATTTACGCACAATTAGCGAAAGGGGAAACAGTAGCCCATCCCTTCTTGGGGATTCAAATGATCAGCCTGACACCGGAAATCGCGAAAGAAAATAATGATGATCCGAATGCACCGATTTTACTTCCCGAAGTGACAGGAGTATTAGTAATGAGAGTATTGAATAATACACCCGCGCAACGAGGGGGAATACGTCGAGGGGATGTGATTGTGGAAATAGACAAACAACCGATTACCAGTGCGGAACAATTGCAAAATCTGGTAGAAAATAGTAGACTAGATCAAGTGTTAAAAGTGAAAATTCGCCGTGATAGCCAGACTAAAGAATTGAGTATCAAAACAGCACAATTACAGAAATAGAGAAGGGCGGGCACAGGGGCACCGCCCCTACAGAAACCGGGTTTCTTACCTCAACCCTTTCGAGGTGCAAAAACCCCAAAAGAAACCCGGTTTCTCACCTCACCGGGGGCTCCCAGAAACCGGGTTTCTTAGCTAAACCCTTTCGAGGTGCAAAAACCCCAAAAGAAACCCGGTTTCTCACCTCACCCGCGGCTATTGATTTTCCTCAACCCAACTTCTCACCGCGTCTAACAAATTTTCCTGAGACGACAGAAAAAACCGTTGGGATGATGATCCGGGTAGGGCTTCCGGTGTCACCCACGCGAGATTTAATACGTCGGTGAGATAGTCGCAACACTCCATCACTTCGCTGGTAGGTGTCCCGTTTCCCTCTAATAAAATGAACAGATGGGGAGTTTGTAATTGCTTTTTCAGGTTGATAATTTCGGTTTCTAAATCAGTGACAGTCTGCACTTTTGGGATAATTTCATTAGGTAATAATTTTTGATAGAGACGGGTACAAAATGCTTGGACAAATTTGCTTTCACTGTTGAGTTTTTGCAGTTTTGTCGCGTTGATGCAATGGAGGTGGGGGTAAGGGAGTTGGCTACAAATATCGGTGAATTGTTGTTCTAATTGTCGCACGGTTGGGGTATTGCCAACGGGGGTATTATCAATAATTTCAGGATGGGGGGTGAGGGTGTTGTGATGCCATGCTTGATAGAATTTAGGATATGTTAAATTTTGGGCGCATTGCCAGATGAATTTATAGCAAGTTTTATAGAGAGCAAAATTATTCTCGTAAACTTCATTCGTTAGGTTATGGTTGAGGGAAAAAACCACATCTGCATATTGTTTTTCTGTTTTGATAATTTTCCCTAAACGATCAGCAACACTCCTGCGAGTATATTCATCCTCAGTAGTTTCTAAAACCCGAATTAACTCCCCAATTGCTAACTCATTCCCCGGGGCAATTTTCCCTAAAATATCGGCAACACTCCGGCGAGTATCTTCATCATTAGTGGTTTCTAAAACCCGAATTAACGCCCTTATTGCTAACTCATTTCCCGGGGCAATTTCCCCTAAACTATAGGCAACATTCCTGAGAGTCCATTCATCATGAGGAGTTTCTAAAACCCGAATTAACGCCCTTATTGCTAACTCATTTTCCGGGGCAATTTCCCCTAAACTATAGGCAAAAATCGAGCAAGTAAATTCATCATGAGGAGTTTCTAAAACCCGAATTAACTCCCTTATTGCTAACTCATTCCCAACGGCAATTTTCCCTAAACTATCGGCAACCCTCCTGCGAGTATATTCATCCTGAGTAGTTTCTAAAAGCCGAATTAACTCCCGTATTGCTAACTCATTACCTGGGTCAATTTCCCCTAAACTATCGGCAACCCTCCAGCGAGTATATTCATCCTGAGTCGTTTCTAAAACCCGAATTAACTCCCGAATTGCTAACTCATTTCCAGGGGCAATTTCCCCTAAACTATCGGCAACACTCCAGCGAGTATATTCATACTGAGTAGTTTCTAAAACCCGAATTAACTCCCGAATTGCTAACTCATTTCCAGGGGCAATTTTCCCTAAACTCTCGGCAACCCTCCGGCGAGTATCTTCATTCTGAGTCGTTTCTAAAACCCGAATTAACGCCCCAATTGCTAACTCATTCGCAGGGTCAATGTTCCCTAAACTACAGGCAACACTCCTGCGAGTATCTTCATCCTGAGTCGTTTCTAAAACCCGAATTAACGCCCCAATTGCTAACTCATTCCCAGGGGCAATTTGCCCTAAAATATCGGCAACCTTCCTGCGAGTATCTGTATCCTGAGTCGTTTATAAAACCAGAATTAAATCCCCAATTGCTAACTCATTACCA
>JBEDKD010000507.1:0-7444 GCA_041172365.1 Cyanobacteriota bacterium
CTTCTTCCTTCTTCCTTCTTCCTTCTTTCTTAATTAAGAAAAGACACGATCGCGCACTTGTTGAGACTTCTCTAAAACCATTTGTCTTGCCCATTGATCCGCGGCTAAAATATCATCCAAAGAAGGATCTTGACAATTATCAGCTTGATGTTTATCACAGACAGCCTCAATCAATTTAGGAATATCTAAAAACTTAATTTTTTCATCCAAAAAGAGAGCCACAACCTGTTCATTAGCAGCATTTAAAACCGCGGGCATAGAACCCCCCGCCCGTCCAGCCGCATAAGCTAATTCCATACAAGGATATTTGTCATGATCCGGTTCTTTAAAAGTTAAAGAACCACATTTTACTAAATCCAAACTTTCCCAATTTGTATAAATTCGCTCAGGCCATGATAACGCATATAACAAGGGTAAACGCATATCCGGCCAACCTAATTGCGCTAACACAGAAGTATCTTGTAATTCAATTAAAGAGTGAATAATACTCTGGGGATGAATGACAATATCAATATGATCAAAATCCATGCCAAAGAGAAAATGAGCTTCAATAACTTCTAAGCCTTTATTCATCAAAGTTGCCGAATCAATGGTGATTTTACGCCCCATCGACCAATTAGGATGTTTTAAGGCATCAGCAACAGTAACTTCCGCTAATTTTTCCACGGGCCAATCACGAAAAGAACCCCCAGAAGCCGTTAAAATAATACGTCTTAAACCGCCTTTGGGAACCCCTTGTAAACATTGAAAAATAGCCGAATGTTCCGAGTCAGCAGGTAACAATTTTACCCCATGTTTTTCAATCAAAGGATTGACAACGGGACCCCCTGCAATTAATGTTTCTTTATTGGCAAGAGCAATATCTTTTCCGGCTTCAATCGCCGCGATCGTCGGAAGTAATCCCGCACAGCCCACAATTCCTGTGACAACCGCTTCCGAGTCCCCATAGCGAGCCACTTCCACTACACCCGCGTCTCCCGTGAGTAAAATGGGTTGGGGTTCGATATCGGCGATCGCGGCTTTTAATTCAGTCAGTTGAGAAGAGTCACTAAGGGCAACAATTTGGGGGCGAAACTGACGAATTTGTTGCGCCAAGAGGGTAATATTACGTCCCGCGGCTAATCCCACAATCCGAAATTGATCAGGGTATTGCGCTACAATGTCAAGGGTTTGTGTACCAATGGAGCCCGTAGATCCCAGGAGTGTAATGGCTTTCACAATGTTTTAATGATGAGTTTGTCACTCTCATCTTACGATTTTTGGGGATCAAATACGCGATCGTGTTCTTCTTTCTCCCCCAAATCCCGAAAAAATGTCAAAAAATTCCTTGGTGGATTAAGCACAAAACTGATAGACTATATCTAATTTACTTGTTATTGTTGCATGGAGAAACCGGGTTTCTGATTAATTTCTCTAACTGGAGAATAACAAACAAGTGAGAAACCCGGTTTCTGGTTATATAGTGCGTCTAAATTATTTGTACAATTCAGGTAGGGGCAATCCCCCCGTGGTTGCCCCGATTGATCAGGGGTAGGCACAAAGCGCTACCCCTACAAATCTTTATGAATGATTTAGACTTGCTATAGTTAATTAACACTTTTGGTAACTATGGAAATAAGTCAAATCTTACAATTAAGAAAAAAAATACATCCCATTGCCCAGTTAATCATTATTTCCTCAATCATTTTATTTATTTGTGGAAGTTTAAGACACGCGCTTTATCAATCAACCGCGTGGGATTTAGGAATTTTCGATCAAGCTATTTATTTAATCAGTCAAGGAAAACCACCTTATTCTACCTTAATAGATTTTCATATTCTCGGCGATCATGGTGCTTTTATTTTTTATCCTTTAGCCATCTTCTATAAAATTCATCCCAGTGTGCATTGGTTATTCGCGATACAGGCAATTAGCTTATCAATAGGAGCATTACCCCTTTGGTATTTAGGCTTAAACGCGGGTTTAAAAGAAACTCAAGCCTTCGCGATCGCGGTAGTCTATCTATTATATCCGGTAATTTTTAATGTTAATCTCTTTGACTTTCACCCCGATGTCATTGCCCTACCCGCGATTTTCGGAGCAATTTTAGCCGCGAGATTAAACAAATTAGGATGGTTTATTGGCGCGATTATTTTGATTTTAAGTTGTAAAGCCGCCTTATCTCTCACCGTAGCAGGAATGGGTGTATGGTTATTAATCTTTGAGAAAAAACGCCTCTATGGGATTATTTGTCTAGTGGTGGGAGTAACTTGGTTTATCATAGCGGCTCAAATAATAATGCCTTATTTTGGAGCGACAATCTCCCGTCACATTCCCCGTTATCAACATCTGGGAAAAGATTATCAAGAAATGCTAAAGAATTTATTGTTTCAACCTATTTTATATCTAAAAACAATTTTTTCCTTAGACAATTTATGGTATTTAATCCTCCTATTAGTGCCTATTGCTTGGGGACTTTCTTCCCAACATTTAGCACCATTAGTCGCGGGAATACCTGTTTTTGTGATGAATATTTTATCCATTGACAACGCTCAAAAAGACTTAATTCATCAATATTCCCTGCCAATTTTCCCCTTTTTATTATTAGCTGTAATTTCCAGTTTATCGGCAGGTAAAGCTAGGTTAAAAAAACCAAAATATATGATATTATGGGCGGTTGTTTGCTTTGTCGCCTTAGCCAAATTTGGTTATTTTTGGTCTCGTTATTTAGATAATGTAGATACTTGGCAAGCCACCCGTCATGGGGTTTCCTTAGTGAAACATACTAAAGGGGGTGTTTATACAACCGCGTCGATCGTTCCCCATTTAAGTCAACGGGAAATGATACAGTTTACTGAAGCAAGAGTACCACCGAAAAATTTTGATGCCTTTGACTCTATTCTTGTCGATATTCGTCATCCGGGGTGGCAGAGCACTTCAGAATACGCGATCGATTTAGTCAATAAACTCAATAAGGATAAACAGTTTAACTTAAGCTATGAAAAAGATGATGTTTTTCTATTTAGTCGCATAAAAAAATAATGAATTTGTTAAAAATCAGAAAATTCATTGATGAAAACCCCTTAGTTTTCATTGGTACAATGTGGCTATTAAGTCGCGTTATTATTTTAATTTCCCTGTTGATAATTGCGCCTTTACTCCCCATTAACCCCAAGGGAATAGTAGTAACACCTGATTTGGGAGTATTTCAAGCATGGGATAGTAATTGGTATGAGATTATTGCCCTCATGGGTTACTCTTATGCTAATGATGGCCAACAACATTCCGTTGCGTTTTTCCCACTGTTTCCCATCTTGGTTCGTTTTTTAATGAATTTGGGTTTTTCCTTTCATCTGGCGGGTATTATTATCAATAATATCGCGTTTTTCAGCACTTTAATGGTAGTGTATCATTGGGTGAATGAAATTAAGGGAAAAAAAACCGCCCAATGGACGATCGCGTTTCTGGCATTTTGTCCCTTTTCCCTTTTTGGCACTGTGATTTATACGGAAGGATTATTTTTATTATTAACAACAACTTCCTTATATTCATTTCACAAGAAAAAGTATATTTTCGCGAGTATTTGTGGAGCATTAGCCTCCGCGTCTCGTCCTCCTGGGGTAATTTTAATCCCTACCTTTCTTTTCATCGCGATCAGGGAACGTCGGAGTGTTGGAGCCTATTTATCAAGTCTGTTTGTGGGACTCGGAATAGGTGCTTATAGTCTATTTTGCCAAATCAAATTTGGTGATTTTTTAGCCTTTGCCAAAGTGCAAAAAGCTTGGCAACCTTCCGAGGGAACTTTTCACGGTTGGGACTGGATTAAAATGGTGACAAAAGCCATTTTCGGTCGAGCCACTCTTAATTATAATTGGTTAGCCGATCCTTGGTATCCTTTGCTCTTTTTACTTATCTGTTTCGGGTTTTATTGGGTATGGCGATCGCGTACTTTTTTAGGAGAGAGAAAAACCCAATACGCGTTTTTTGCCCTGGGATTTTTACTCTGGTTAAGAGGTGAAACACCCATGTTAAATACTATCATGGTATTTGGCGGAATGTATTTACTCTGGAAAACGCGATCGCAACTGCCCCTAATTTTAGTAACCTATGGTTTTCTCAGCCTAGGTTTAATATTAAGTGGGGGAGTCGCCCTCTCACCCGGTCGTCTTGTTTATGGTATAATCTCCTTGTCGATTGCCCTTGGTTTAACCTTATCAAAGTATCCTCATATTGGATATCCCACCTTAGTATTTTGTAGCTATTTACTCAGTCAAATAGCCATTCGTTTTGCCCAAGAAGTTTGGGCGGGTTAGATGACAGGAGACACGGAGCATTACTAAAAACCGCACTATTGTGATAAGATAGCAATTAAAGCGCGATCGGTCGAGCTACCAGAAAAATCGTCTTACTTTATTCATAAAATACAACCAAATTTATGTTGGATAATCTTGATTTATCTCTCACCTTAGATAAAGAAACCTACAATGCTAAAATTGAAGGTTTAATGCAACAATTGCGATCGCTCCAACAAGCCTGTCGTGAAAAAAAAATCCCCGTTATTTTAGTATTAGAAGGATGGGCCGCCGCGGGAAAAGGAGCCCTAGTTAAACAAATGGTAGGATATATGGACCCCCGTGGCTTTGAAGTTCATCCAATATGGCCAGCATCCCCAGAAGAAAAACATTATCCTTTTCTCTGGCGTTTTTGGCAAAAATTACCTGCCCAAGGACGTATGGGATTTTTCTATCATAGTTGGTACACTCGCGTATTAGAAGATAGACTATTTCAGCGCATTTCTGAAGCCGAAATACCCATCGCGATGCGTCAAATAAATGCCTTTGAACGACAACTAATTGATGATGGTGCGGTTATTTCTAAATATTGGCTTCACCTCAGTCGCAAAGAATTAAAAAAACGCCTCAATAAATTAGAAGAAGATCCCCTACAAGCATGGCGAGTCCGTCCTGAAGATTGGCAACAGGCAAAACATTACGAACAATATAAATCTTTTGCCGAAGAAATGGTGATTCAAACCAGTACCGGACCCGCACCTTGGACATTAGTAGAAAGTGACTGTCGTCGCTGGACAATTATTAAAGTATTAACCCAAATGGCCGCGACAATTACCGAAGCCCTCGATCGCGTAAAAATTCAATGTGAACCCGTTAAATTACCTCCTCAAAAACAGTTAGAACCCACAGAACCGGATTTATTAGCCCAAGTTGATCTGACTAAATCTCTATCAAATGATCAATACAAAAAACAACTGCGAGAAGAACAGGAAATATTGAGTAAATTACAATTCAGTATTTTCGAGGATAAAAAACCCGTATTAGTCCTTTTTGAAGGATGGGATGCCGCAGGAAAAGGAGGCGCGATCAAACGTTTAACTGATATTTTAGATCCTCGTAGTTATATCGTTAATGCCTTTGCCGCACCCACAGAAGAAGAAAAAGCTCATCATTATTTATGGCGTTTTTGGAAACGCTTACCCACCGCGGGAAAAATAGGAATTTTTGACCGTAGTTGGTATGGACGAGTATTAGTTGAACGCATAGAAGGATTTGCCACAGAAGTCGAATGGCGTCGCTCTTATCAAGAAATCAATGAATTTGAAGAACAATTAACCAGTGCGGGTTATGTGTTAGTAAAATTCTGGTTACATATTAGCCCTGATGAGCAATTAAAACGCTTTGACGAGCGGGAAAATAATACCTTTAAACAATATAAACTCACGGAAGAAGATTGGCGCAATCGAGAAAAATGGCCCTATTATGATGTCGCGGTTAATCAAATGATTCAACGCACCAGTACACCTACAGCCCCTTGGACGATCATTCCCGCGAATGACAAATATTATGCCCGTGTTAAAATCATTGAAACTGTAACACAGGCCATTCGCCATGATCTGAAACGCCGATAATTTCCAAGTAGGTAATAGGTAATAGGTAATAGGTAATAGGTAATGGGTAATCAATAATTAACAATTAACAATTGACAATTGACAGTTAATAATTATTAATTGTTAATTGTTAATTATCAATTGTTAACCCTCTTCCTTCTTCCTTCTTCCTTCTTCCCTCTTCCTTCTTTCTTCTTCCTTCTTTTAACGAGCAATGCTGGGAATAATCATCACGAGACTAATAATTTTATTTGTATTTATTGCCCTACTTGTTAACGCGTGGAAAATGACAGGGGGCAAAGAAAATGCCTTAATTGAACGCTTAATCGTTCTTCTGTTTGCGGCTCTTTCCATGTTAGGTTTTTTTGCACCAGATACACCCGTAGGCGGTGCAATTTTTAGTGTATCTTCCTTTGCTTTTACCCCGTTAGGTTTAGGGATTTTACTATTAGTGGGTTCCATGACATTGATTACTAATGGTGGGATCAAAAATCCCGCACCGACATTAATTTTTGTCGCAGTTCTGATTTTAATTATTTCTAGCACTCCATTTGTCGCTTTTTGGTTGGCACAACAAGCTGAAAAAGATGCTTATCAAGCGATTAAATTAAGTGCCTGTTGTCGGGAAACAGCACCCGCGATCGTATTATTAGGATGGGGAACTACTCAACCTCAATTACCCGATCGTAATGCTATTCAAGTAACCGATATTAGCAATAGAATCCCTTATGCAGCTACTCTTTATCGTAATCAATTAGCCCCTTTTATTATAGTAAGTGCCGGACAGAGATCGGAATTAGAAGGACATTTTATCGAAGGAGATGATATTAAAAAAATATTGGTTAATTCTCTTAACGTTCCTCCTGATAATATCATTGTCGAAAATCAGAGTCTTGATATTCATACCAGTGCAGAAGAAGTGAAAAAATTATTAAAATATCGTCGTCTTCCTTTAAAAGTGATTTTGGTGACTTCGGCTTTAGAAATTCGTCGTGCCGCGTCAACTTTTAATGGTGTTGGGATTAAAGTTTTACCCAAAGCTACAGATTTTTATAGCTTTCAAACCGATGATAAAATTAAACGACGTATTAGGGGTTATGATTTTTTTCCTAGTGCTGAAGCTTTGTTAATTACGACAAAAGTTATTGAGGAATATTTGGCGTATTTTTATTATTTATTGCGAGGCTGGTTAGCACCTACTATTTAAGGGTAAGTTGAGGGAAGAAACCGGGTTTCTTTACCAATACATTCGTCATTTTTTATGGGTTGGGTTTCGTGCTTAATTCGTAGGTTGGGTTGAGGTACGAAACCCAACATAGAGGAAACCTAAAATTTTCGTGCTTATTCGTCGTTTCTTGTAGTTTTTTGTAGGTTGGGTTGAGGTACGAAACCCAACATAAGTAGGTAGGCAAATTTAATTGTATATAGCAAAGTGCCCCCCCCCCTACCCCCCCGCACGCCGGGGGGACGCACGCGGGGGTTTTTGGGGCAACCACGGGGGGGTTGCCCCGACAAAATTTGGGTTTTATGTATTTAAAAAATATAAAATTAATTTTGAATTTG
>JBEDKD010000508.1:0-7273 GCA_041172365.1 Cyanobacteriota bacterium
TCTTCCTTCTTCCTTCTTCCCTCTTCCTTATTCCTTGTCCTTAAAACCTAACACCTAAAACATTTGCTTTAAGTTGTTGAAGTTCAGAAAGAGTAAGATCGCGCCATTCACCCGGTGCTAAATTATCTAAACTTAAATTAGCAATTCTCACTCTAACTAACCGTAACGTTGGAAAACCGATCGCGGCAGTCATCCGTCTCACTTGGCGATTTTTTCCTTCTGTAAGAGTGATTTCTAACCACGCGGTAGGTACATTTTTACGAAACCGAATCGGAGGATCACGGGGTGGCAAATTCGGCTCATGGGCTAATAGTTGAACCTGTGCGGGTTTGGTGCGATAATTCTGAATAATTACCCCTTCTTGTAACTGTATTAAAGCCCTTTCATCGGGTATTCTTTCCACTTGTACCCAATAGGTGCGAGAATGACCAAAACGAGGATCGCTTAAACGATTTTGTAATAAGCCATCATTCGTTAATAATAATAATCCTTCACTGTCTTGATCAAGTCGTCCCACGGCATAAACATCGGGCACGGAAATATAATCTTTTAAGGTACTTTTCGGAGATGTCGAATTATCATTATTAGTAAATTGGGTTAAGACATTATAGGGTTTATAAAAGAGAAGATAACGATCGCGCATTTTAGGTAAAATAGAGAGAAGGTTAGGGGATTATGGTTTTTCTGCCGATGCAATTAAACAAGACATCGGTAGGACTAATTTGTTATCATTAGTAACATAACTCGATGAAGCTTGATAAACCGCGTCACGAATTTTATGAAGATTTTCTGGAGGCTGTAAGCGCAAAATACCCCCAGTGCGAGCCGTACCCTGATAAAAAGCATCAAATAATTGGGCCGGATTTTCTAATTGCCAAGTCATGGCAACGGTTTCAATAACCGGATTAATAAAACCCGCCTCTTCTAAAGAAGCCATGCAATGAGCCGGATTACTAAATCGGAAAAAAGGCGGCCCCTCCGGTAAATCAATATCTAAATTACCATAGGCTTGAATCGCCTCATGGACGATCCTTAAACCAATGGATTTATCTAAACCTTCCCATACAGAAAAAGCAAATTTTCCAGGGGAATGAAGAACGCGAAAAGCTTCCTGAATAGCTTGATCGGGTTGTGCTAAATGCAAAATACCAAAATTCATTACCACAGCATCAAAAATATTATCCTCAAAGGGTAAATTCGACGCGTCACCTTGTTGAAATTCAATATCAGGATGAATTTCTCTCGCTTTTTCTAACATAGCTTCCGAAAAATCAACACCAATTACATGACATTGACGTTGATGCGCTCGATGGGCGACATAACCCGGTCCTGTGGCAATATCGAGTAATTTTGTGCCGGATTTCGCGTTAACAGAATTTAATAACGCGTCCATTGATTGATGGGTTAAAATTCCAAAAGAAGAATGATATTTATCAACGGATTTTTGCCAACCTTGATATTCAAAATTATGGAATAATTGCGGATTATTTTTCATAATAAAATTCAGCAGATGACATTTTTGAGCAGAAGGAAAAGGGAACTCATACCCTAAAATTGATTTTTTACGCCTTAATATATCCCTGGTATCAAGAGGTAAATCAAATGGGTTAAAGCTGATAAATAGCTGGTTTGAGGAGTTTTTCTCAGGAGAGTAAAACCGGGTTTAGTCATCGAAAATGCTGTGAATTGATCAAAAAATCGAAAGAAAAACCCGGTTTGTAGTGTGTCGAGAAAAAGTCCTTTAGATAGCCTGAGCATTACTGATAGTGTTCGCCAATTCGGGAGCCGCACCCATACGAATTGCCGAACGAAAAGAAGCTTTGGTAAAACTATTAGATTCTCTTAAAATACTGCTATGAATGCGTAAATTAGAACTGAGAAAAGAAAGTTTTTCTTCTGCATATAAATCCGGCGATTCGGTAATGATCGTGAGGATATCATTATCGCTCATTATATAACGAGTAGGGAGGCCATTTTCTTGTAAAACTTTCCCTTCATTGAGATTATCTTCATTGGGGATAAAAACAATGACACTAGCACCGTTAACCGGGTTATCCATAAATGTGCCATTCCAATTAGTGCTCAGGGCAAAGACAGAATCGGCAATGGGATGAAAGGCCTGTTTTTCGCAAAGTTGGATGACACGGGGATCAGTGGGAGCCAGGAGATCAAAAAATAAATCTGATTTACCCGTGTTTAATTGTCCGGTGATCAAATTATGAACCGTGCGTTGGGAAAACCATTTACCTGTACTGAGTTCTAAAAATTCGCGAATGTCCATGAAATAGGGTTTTTGCTTTCTAAAGAATCGATCTTTTCTATTTTACAGATGAAGCGTCCTTTTTTTCTCTCCTGAGTGACACACTCGAAGCAAATAAACCGGGTTTCTGCTCCGAGGGCGTGGATATCAGGATTTCTTCAAGAAATTCCCTTTGTGCGTAAGTGTCTTTGCCTCGACAAATAGTTAGGTTGCCTTGAAAAACAAAACCCGATTCCTGAGCCTAGATAGGTTGTCAGAGGTTTCCGAGTGCCGGGATCTTCCTCCCTTGCCCCGACAGGATCAGGGCGCGATCGCGACTCCGACACTCTTATTGTTAACATTAAATGTGTTCGGACAAAACCTACTCCGTTGTCGCCTTCAGGTGACGAATCAGTGTCAGTCAACCCAGATGAGCGGGGGATTTCCCTGCTAATTTTCTAATTCTAAGTCTTGTATTGGGGTTTCTTTCTGGGGTTCGATATAATAACTCGCGATCAGGGCAACCATCAACCACCACAACATATTAGTCGTCGGACGATACCAAACGGTATCAAAACAACCATGTGCTAACATTCCTACCATCGCGGCAATGGCACTAATTAACCAAAAAGCTTCAGGATTAAAGTTTTCCCGTAACCGTTTTAGTTGTAGATATCCTTGATTAAAGATAACTATCAGTAACCAGACAAAACTCGCTAATCCTATGATACCTGTTTCTACGGCTATTTCTAACCAGATAGAATAGGCACTTAAGGCTGTATATCGAGATTTCATGTAAAGGGGATAAATTTTATTAAAAGCATTATTCCCCGGTCCGATCCCTAAAATTGGGCGATCTTTTATCATCTGGGAAACGGATGTCCATACATTCATACGGAAATTATTACTACTATCACCTCGCCCACTGAAAATCGTACTCACGCGATCGCGGAACGCGGGTACTAAAATTATCCCTAATAGTAACATCGCGACTAATCCTCCTAAACCCAGAGGAAGAGCGAATTTTCCCCAAAATACAGGCATTTTGGGACTCCAAAAGTACCATTGTAATACGAAAAAAGTGACAATTAAACCCATGAATCCGATCCAGGCTCCGCGACTATCGGTAAAAAGTAAACAGGCTAAGTTGACGGATACCATTGTCAGCCCCAGGACTTTTGTCGCCCAACTTTTCCACACGAAAACCGCGGCGAAACTTAACGCGATCGCGGGTAATAAATAGGAACCTAATAAGTTAGGATTTCCTAAAAAACTATAAGCTCTTGTCAGATTCGCTTGGGCCGAGTTAGGATCATTCCAAGTGGCTAAGGGAGGTACTTTATCAATCCATTGACGAATACCATAGAAACTAACAACTAACGCGACATTTAAGTAAATAGCAATTAACCAAGAGCGAAATTTAGGCGATCGCAATATTCTCGCCATAAAAGCAAAAAACACTAAATAAAGTGTTAATTTTGTCCACCCACTAAAGGCTTGGGGTTTGACAGGTGACATCGCGGCGGCAACGGTAGAAATACCCCAATACAATAATACTAATAAATGAATAGGAGTAAACCCGATCACTCCGATATCGCATAGGGTGATCAATGCCCAAAAACCTCCACCGGAAAATAATAATAATCCAATGAGAGAGTTTTTGATAAAAGGTGCTAAAGTAAAGACTAAGGCAATTAAGAGGAAACCGATAGGCTCTCCCCATTGCATTAACCAACTATTCGCGCGCCATCGTTGTAATGAGCCGCACAAGAATTTTGAGAGATAACTATTATTTCGCCACTCATCTAGTGGTAATGTTGTTAGTGTGAATTGTTGCCAAATTGCATTCATTGGGTAATAGGGAATAGGGAATAGGGAATGGGGAATAGGGAATAGGGAATGGGGAATGGGGAATAGGGAATAGGGAATGGGGAATAGGGAATGGGGAATAGGTAATGGGGTTTGACTTCTCAATTTTGGGTGAGTCTGAATTACTATAGCACTTAGAAAGGCAATCCTGTCAAGGTGTTATAGCTATTAGATGTTGTGTTTGAGGTTTGGGGTTTGGGATTTGGGGTTTGGGGTTTTTCACCTAAGACTTATAAGCTAATACTTATCTGCTACCACCTAATACCATTTCACTTGACGTTTGATACAAATATATAGGTTTATTCCCTTGGAAGTGCGCGCCTCGGATCACGCGACTCCGTACTAGCGCGGATTGTGTAGAGGATGAGAAAATTATCTTATGCGATTGTGTACGGGATCTCACGAGTATCACGCGAGATTGTGTATGGGAATTCGCAAGTATCACACGAGATTGTGTATGGGAATTCGCAAGTATCACGCGAGATTGTGTAGGAGATTTCGCGTCCTTTTTCGGGTGTGGCACTAGCGCGCGAGACGCGCGCACTTAGGAGATTTCGCGTCCTTTTTCGGGTGTGGCACTTCTTCCCTCTTCCCTCTTCCTTCTTCCTTCTTCCTTCTTCCTTCTTCCTTCTTCCCTCTTCCTTCTTCCTTCTTCCCTCTTCCTTCTTCCTTCTTCCTTCAAATTATCTAAACTTTAATTAATCCTTCTAAAGCAGTTTGTAAATCCTGTGTTAATTGAGAAACCGCATTTTTGCGACTGGTTTTATATGCTTCTTCTCGTTGGGAAATCGAAATGGGTTCACCTATTCTCATTTCGACTCGCTGTTTGCCTAATGTGGGACGTTGAAAGGGGTTTCCGCCTTTGATTCTTTGCACCACATCCCATAATAATAAAGTAGTTTCAGCAAATCTTTCGGGGGTCATTTTTTCTCTCACATAGTGTCCACTTACCGCGACAAAACTTTCTACTAATCTCATGTGCCACATTCTTAAATCCGCTTCTTCGGCTACGCGATCGGCTAATCCTCTTTCTAAGGGTGATAACGCGTCAATATCGGGGATATCTTCTCGATAAATATAATCCCATCCCGCTTGCTCTAAACGACGACAGCGATCGATTAAATTGCCCTTTCCTTTGATATTAAAAAATTGTTCGGCTACTTGTAAAGCTACATCTAATAAACTTTGTAAACGATTAGCTAGGGTAGTATTTAACTCTTCGCTATTTATGCCGGAAGCGAGTAATTCTTCTAGGTTTAGTTTAGTGTCGGAAAGAGGTTGATGATAAAATTTACGATAGAAATTTTCCATGACTTCTAACATCTTAAAACCTAAGCGCAATAAGCGATAATAGAGAAAATTTGCTTTTTCATCATTGAGTCTGCCTCCCCCATCTTTCCAAGGAAGTAAGCCCATTTCTGTTTCTAATTCATCCAATAATTGCGCGATTTCTTCCCAAGGCTCATTGATATAATAATATTGAATGCCCACAGGGAGAATCAATATTTCTTCATTTCTTCCGGCTTTTTTGATGTCTTCTAAACACCAAAATCCTAATTGAGAAATACCGGGTTCGATGGGACTAATTTTTTCATTATGGCCATTGGTTGCGCCTTCTGGTGCTGCGGCTATGGGAAAATTACTATTCGCGAATAAATCTCGCGCCGATCGCAATCCTTCTCGATCTATTTTACCACGCATGATCGAGGTTCCCCCTAGGTTTGAATATAACTTCGCGACAATATCTCCTGCCCATAGGGGAATACCGCGATCGTACATAAAATGAGAATGAATCGGTGATTTTAATTCTATTCCTTGTTGTTTAGCCATTTGGGGAACTAATTTCCAAAGTAAATAACCCATACACAAAGGATCGTCGCTTCTGGGATGGCGAAAAGCTATTAAAAATCTAATTTTTTTCTCTTGAAATTGACGATATAAATTCACTAAAGTTTCGACATTATCTGCTTGAATACTACTAATATTTGTCTGAAATTTTAACCACCAAGGTAATACAAATTGACACCCGGATAAAACCAGAGGGTTAAACGCGGGGGGAATAAATTTTAATCCGGGTTGTACTTGATTAATTGGCATAATGGGGAATAGGGAATGGGGATTGGGGAATATCGGGTTTTTCGGTGGTGTGTAACTTAAGAAGTGCGCGCGGGGACGCGCGCTACTGCTACACGCGGGCTATTGCGGGCTATTGCGGGCTATTGTAGAAGCGCGCGAGGAGGCACGCACTACCAAGGGAATAAACTCCTATCCTACTATTATCCATATTGATCTGTGTAGCGCGTGTTAAAATCTAGGCTTTCTCTTTCTTGGGTCGAAGGTATAATTTTATACTTGAGATTACTTTAATTTAAGTATATTCCGCAAAAAAGTCGGGTTTAGACAAATGAAATCAAGATTTGTTTGTATAAAATAGCACATGATCTTGAAAACTCAAGAAACCCAAGAAACCGGGTTTCTCTCAGAGGCTTTACATAAAATTGGGATTTTGTCAAGAAACCGGGTTTCTCCGAAGCCTGACTTATTGCGTTTCACCAATAAGAGTAAATGCCGCCCAATTACCCGGTTTCGGATATGGTTTTATCGTCGTTAACATAGCTTGAATTACCCAAATTAAGAGTTTATTCCAAGTAGGGCGTGTTAACCCGTATTCAGGTTATGTTTTGAATATACAGGTGAAATATCCCCTACAAATCTATCTCCTAAACATTTTACCTCTGGAATTTCTCTCTCTTCTCTTAGTGTCCTCTGTGTCTTTGTGCTTCATAAAAAAAAGCGAAAATAACACTATTAAGAAATGGTGTATCGTAAATTTTTGGGTTTCGCTAATGGGAGCATTTCAAATTTGCCAAAAAAACTGTAGTGGGAGCGTCTCGCTCCCTAGGGCTCTAATAGGGAGCGAGACGTCCGATGCTCCGCACAGGCTACGCCAACCCACTACCAATTTACAAAAATGAGATGCTCCCTTCGCTAATCTTACCTTGGTGTCCTCTGTGCCTTTGTGGTTCCTAAAAAAAGCGAAAATAACACTATTAAGAAATGGTGTATCGTAAATAGTCAAGTGTTGGGTTTCGCTTTCGCTCAACCCAACCTACTATAACTAAAATAATGCTATTAAGAAATGGTGTATTCTCAATAGTAAAGTGT
>JBEDKD010000509.1:0-15813 GCA_041172365.1 Cyanobacteriota bacterium
AAGCGATGCCTTCAGATCATCTGCTTCCAGATCGGGCATTTCCTCTAAAATTTCTCCGGCGCTGAGACCCGCGGCAAAGAGATCCAGCACATCTGATACCCGAATTCTCATGCCTCGGATACAGGGACGACCACCACACTGTCTAGGATTTATCGTAACTCTGTCCAGTAGAACTGACATGATCAGCCTCTCGGTAATGTTTTTTTATCGTTGATCAACTTTAGAGGCGGAAGCCGTTACCAGCCGGTTCCCAAGGGCTCATACATTTGTTCTCCAGAACTAAATTCAGAGTTTGGTATTAGTAGGAGCTGATCAAACCTCTTACTGAAAGATCACCCAGAATTACAGGCTCTTAAGAAAGTTCTCTTTCTTACTGCCTGAACGCGCTCCGTGTGTGGAATGCTCACTTATAATTGAGCCACTGATGGGGTACAATATCGTTTCTGACACAATATTACCGCCAATCACGGATTGATGTCAACTCCTTCTTAGTACCCATCATAATCTCTCTTTCTTAATCAAATTGCACGATTCGACTCAAAAATATGAGCCGTAACACTGAAAACCGCCGAAGGGCCAGGCCTGTCACAGGCAAGATGCCTGTGCCACCAGTTTCTCCTCTCAAATAGAAACACTATCGTCTGATCAAAGTTTAGTCAGGCTTTGGTGTTTACAGCCCGATCGCGTGTTAGTGCCGTGTTATGTTAGACAATCGGTATCCTGTCATATTCTTCTGGCTCTACATCAGGAACTTTTGCCAAGATTGCTTCATACTTTGCCCGATTACCTCTACTAGCCCGATCCTTTAGGTAATTCTCTGTCATCAAAGCTGAAATTTTTTCCGCGATCGCAGTAGATATAAATTGATCGATAGAAACTCCATCACGACGGGCGAGATCATACAAGCTTTGATGTAAAGATTCAGGAATTTCAACTTGAACAATACTCATGGCAATTTTCCTATCAGTTCTTAGTATTGCAGATACCTAACTTTATCACTGGCACAGATACATAGCTCAACATCTCCCTTTCTTAATCAAGTTGTACGATTCGACTCAAAAACATGAGCCGTAACACTAAAAAATGCTATTTTGGCGATCGCGCTCCTTCATCTCACCCGATCAATGTTTCGCTGTATTTAGGAATAGCCCGATCGCGCTACTCACATGATATGACTTAACACGCGATCGCGCCGGACCCCATTGAGAGTACACTTAAGTACATATTAGGATTCCGACTCAGATAATATTCTAAATCGTCCAATTTGGCAAAGGATACCTTGATACAAGTGCAGCATACTGTAAAGCAAAAACAGTTAAGTCAACTTGATCTTCCTCTGTCCAGCTATCACGTTGGTCAACAGTATCAGCATCATTCTGTACTAAATCATTCAGGATGAGTGTTGCTAATCGTAGCCTTTCTGCTGGGGAAAAAGTATGTGTTATTTGGAGATAAATTTCTTGAAGAGTTGTCGGCATGGCAAATTTTGTTAGACTGCTATTATGTTAGGTAATCACTGGACTCCGCGTGCGGCAAGACCTGTTGTGTATCCCAAACCATAAAATTTACTCAACCTCCCAGGGAATTTCGGCGGCATTACTAACTACATTCAATGCTGTAGTCAGAGCCACACTCACTCAAAATACTTGTAAGCACTTTTGCATAATATCACTTGCCCGTACTATCAATAGTTTGTGATGAAAAAATACCCAAAATACCTTGGGGGTTAAACTTATAATTGTACCACAGGTGCGGTATAATATCGTTTCTAACACAATATTATCGCCAATCACGGATTGATGTCAACCCCTTCTTACTCCCTATCATAATCTCTCTTTCTTAATCAATTTTGGCACTATTGGGTTTCGCGGGGCTTGGGTATTTACAGCCCGATCGCGCTACTCACATGATATGACTTAACACGCGATCGCGCTCCTATGTTCTAATAGAATTAAAAAATCTGACAAAATCCGTACAATTATCTTTCTTTAAGCCCCGTCGCGATCTCCATCTCCGAAAGTGTCACAAAAGAGATACAGCGGAAACCGCGGTTATGAGGTACACCCACTTATCGTTCAATCCTCGTAGGGACACGGCATTGCCGTGTCCCTACCGTGTTTCATAACAGCGGGAACTGCTGTAAGTATAAGTACCGAGACATATTTTTTTCACTGAAAAAGGGGTGTTTTAACTTCTTCCTTAAGTTAGAATAAGAAGAGCCTCTTTTTTCTTTTTCACCTTTTCTTTGCTCTAAACTACAGTAAAATATCAGCTTGTATGGGAGATTCTAAATGTTTAGTGTAATACGCGATCTAAAGACTTCTCGATTTGTTGTCTGTTCTTTAGATACTAATATTTCTCGATGGCTTCGACAAGGGTTAATGGCTATTGTAAATACTTTCCTTGTGCTATTGTTTTCGGGATGCGCGATCGCGCTGCTTGTTCCCCAGGGCATCGCTCAATCTCCCCCAGGGACACAATCGGGTATTCCTATTATTGTAGATGGTCAAACCGTATTCGTGGTTCAAGATAAGTTTTTATCAGAATCTATCGAAAAACGTGCGGCAAACATGAACCAAGCCCTAATTAATCTGGCTAACAATAACTCAATTGAATTAGATACACTACAGGCGACTGATCTGGAAAATGTAACCATTATCCATAGTGAAGATATTGCCGTGGTAACAATTTCGGAAAAAGACGGGAAACTCGCGGGTAAAGAGCGTCACACTCTCGCGACTGAATATCTTCAATCCATCCAGCGTGTGCTTGGGCAATATCGTCAACAGCGCAGTTTTGCCGACAGAATACGATCAATTGTTATGCTCATTCTTGGTACAATTGCGCTAATAATGACTTGGCTGATTTTAAACAATCTCGGACCTCGGATCTACCCCTGGCTTGATCTACAACGAAAAAAGTATATTCCTAATTTACATATTCAGAATCTTGAATTGATTTCCTCCGAGCAACTCTCCTATCTGCTTTTAAGTTTAATCCGTATTGCGCGAGCCCTCCTCAGTCTAACCCTTTTATTTATTTATTTAGGGTTTGTCTTGAGTTTGTTTCCAGAAACTCGTGTCTTTAGCCAAAAAATGTCAAGCTACTTAAGCAATGCTATCAATAAAACTTTCACCGCATTATTGGATTATTTGCCCAATTTAGTAGCAATTGCCTTAGTTATCGCGATCGCGTATGTTTGTTTAAAATTTCTCAAACTTATTTTTTCAGCCATCAGCAAAAAAGTCTTTTCCATACCCGGATTTTATCCAGAATGGGCAGATCCCACCTATCAACTATGTGTCTATCTCGTATTTTTCCTGTCAGCCGCCATTATCTTTCCTTACCTACCCGGATCTAGTTCACCTGGTTTTCAGGGAGTTTCCATCTTTCTAGGAGCATTAGTATCTCTTGGCTCAACAGCAGCAGTAAGTAATATTGTGGCAGGTTTTGTTCTCGTTTATACCCGAGCTTTTGAGAGCAATGATCTGATCAAAATAGGTGATATTATGGGCATTGTAGAAGAAAAGTTACTGTTAGTTACCCGCATCCGCACTTTGGACAATGAGTTAGTCACCTTACCTAACTCATTATTACTTAACACCAATATCACTAACTACAGAGCCTTATTACGGGATAATCAAGTACCCCTGATTTTACACACCACTGTGACACTAGGATACGATATTCCCTGGCGTAAAGTCCATGAAGCCTTCATTGCCGCTGCCCTCGCCACACCTGATATTATCTCCGATCCGGCTCCCTTTGTCTTACAAACCGCTCTCAATGATTTTTATATCAGTTACCAGCTCAAAGCCTTTACCCAAAATCCCGAAAATATTCTCGAAATTTACTCAGCCCTGCATCAAAATATTCAAGATAAATGTAATGAAGTTGGTATCGAAATTTGTTCCCCCCACTATGCCGCGATCCGAGATGGTAATCATAACACCATCCCCGCGAACTATTTGCCCGAAGACTACAAAGCGCCAGGGTTTCGTTACGATCGCGCTCCTTAAGTTCAGGTGTTTAAGGTTTCGCGCTCCTTGGGTATTTACAGCGTGATCGCGCTACTAAGATGATATTACCTCAGACGTGATCGTGCTACTAAGATGATATTACTTAATGCGCGATCTCAAAGTGTCCCTTTGATCGTGCATATTTTAAGTTTAATTAACATCTATAGTGCTGGTTTACCAAATTCAGGAAGGGCGACTTTAACTTCGGTCGAATTATAACCAAATGCCTCAACTTGAGATTTAATAAGTTCAAGAGCATCATAATAGGCAAGACTTATTCCTTTATAGAATGAGGAATCTTCACCTTTGATATTAGCCTCGTTAATCTGTTGTAGTGACTCGTTGTACTTTTCTTTGAGAAGAAGTACATGATCTTTGATAAAATTAACTGATTCTGGATTCATTGTCCTCTTTCCTTAAGTATTCCTTCAAGTATAATTTTCTGCTCTATCTGTCGCTTGATATCGCTTTGCCATTTTTGGGGAAGGGCTTTTTGCTGTCTCGGATCAAGATTATCAAAGTCAGAGATATATTTTTGAGGGCTTCTAATTTTATCTTGATGTTGGGAAATTTGCCTATTTATAGAGTCAATTCCCTTTTGAATTTCCGAGTTTGACCTTTTGCTATATTCGTTATAGAAGCCAGAGTGTTTACCTCCTTGTTTAGCAATATTATATGCTTCAGTCACTATCTTATCCTTAGTTATACCTGAGCTTCTCCAATTATAACTATTATCACTACACTAACACGCGATCGTGATCTAACGACTTGAGTTATATAGCAAACCTATGGATTACAGCATCTAGGTCTTTAACTCTCATCAAAAGGTTTTTTTTATTTGGCATTCTGCACCACCCCTTCTTTTATTCTAAGAGCTATATAACGTAGGATTGTACCCTATCCACAATCCTACCACGAATCACGGATTAATGTCAACCCCTTCCTACTCCCTATCAGAATCTCTCTTTCTTAATCAAGTTCGGCGCACGATTCGACTCAAAAACATGAGCCGTAACACTCAAAAAAGCTATCGTTACGATCGCGCTCCTTCATCTCACCCGATCAATGTTTCACGGGATTTGGGAATAGCCCGATCGCGCTCTTCCCTAGTTCTCTTTCCTAGAGTACAGGGTTATTGTTTAAACATGACGATAGAATAATGCAGTCTAGGGGAGCATTTCAAATTGGCAAAAAAAACCGTAGTGGGAGCGTCTCGCTCCCTATTAGATCCCCCAGGGAGCGAGACGTCCGATGCTCCGCACAGGCTACGCCAACCCACTATCAATTTACAATTAGGAGATGCTCCCCAGTCTAGCAAGATCAGTGTTAGAATAAAATAAGACTAGAAACGGATTTTTTTCCTTTTCTACAATAAATTAATATTTGAAGAAAATGACAAACGAAACAATCAGTCAACAGGAAGCCTACGAGATTGGGATTGAGGCTTACCATTATCTGTACCCTCTGATCACAATGGATGTGACACGGCGCATCCTGACTAATTATGCGCCCGGTACAAAACCCGGTATGGGTCCGATGAACACGTTCCACCACTTGCGCGCGTTTCCTCCCAGTGACTTCCGTGAGGTAGTGCGTCCGAACTTCGATACCCTTTACTCTACCGCGTGGCTCGACCTCACCACAGAACCCGCGATCATTTCTGCACCCGATACACGCGATCGCTACTATTTGTTACCGATGTTGGATATGTGGTCCGATGTCTTTGCTGTACCTGGGAAACGCACTACTGGCACAAAGGCGGCAAACTTCGCGGTTGTACCGAAAGGATGGAATGGCACACTTCCCGAAGGTGTGGAGCGCATCGAGTCGCCTACGTCATACCTCTGGATTATCGGGCGCACCCAAACCAACGGACCCAAAGATTACGAGGCTGTCCACACAGTACAAGATGGCTACAGGGTGACACCGCTTTCCCAGTGGGGTCAAAATTCCGAACCCGTGAAGGCAGTCATTGATCCTAGTGTGGATATGCAAACACCTCCTGTGGTGCAGATTAACACTATGTCCGCCGGGAAATATTTCAGCTATGGTGCGGAATTGATGAAGCTTAACCCCCCCCATATCACTGATTGGTCAATGATCGCACGACTGAAACGCATTGGCATTGAATCGGGTAAAAGTTTCGACTTTGACAATGCTTCTCCTACCGTGAAAACTGCTTTAGAGCGTGCTGTTGAGGACGGACTTCAGGTGATGAAGGACAAAATACCCACATTGGCACGAGTTGTCAACGGTTGGCAGATGAATACCGATACAATGGGGGTATATGGCAATTACTATCTCAAACGTGCGATCGTGGCTTTGGTGGGACTCGGTGCGAATCAGCCCCAAGACGCGATCTATCCGTTGAATGTGGGCGATGCTGAGGGAAAACCGATGGATGGGGCGAATAAGTATGTGCTACACTTTGAGCCAGCAGAATTACCCCCGGTGGATGCTTTCTGGTCTGTAACGATGTATGATGCTGAAGGCTTCTCCGTTGCCAATAAACTTGACCGTTTCGCGATCGGCGATCGCGACACTCTGAAATACAATGCGGATGGCTCCCTCGATATTTACATCCAGCACGAGTCCCCCGGTGAGGACAAGGAATCCAACTGGCTACCCTCCCCCGCCCAGGGTGTGTTAGGCGTCACTATGCGTCTGTACGCGCCGAAAGCACAGGCCCTTGATGGTCGATGGGTTCCCCCCGCGATCGCACGGGTGCGATAAACACATTCAGAATTGGCAGCAGAATTAATTTGATCGGGCGGTTAAAACCGCGGCTACACAGAGGAAACCCGCCTGCGCGGGTTTAATTTCTTCAGTAGGGGCGAATGGCATTCGCCCAATCAATCTCATCTTTGTTTGTGTAGGGGCGAATGGCATTCGCCCAATCAATCTAATAATAGATATATGAGCGAAACTAGCTGAAACGCTCATTATGACCTACATTATGAATCAGGGTTTGAATGAATTTGGCTCATAGGTCTAATAAAATATACAATTAATTTTGTGTAGGTACTTAAGTCAACTATTTGACTATCAGTATTCATTTTTGAACAAGTGTGTAGATCCACAATGGAAGAGATCCCAAAAGAGCTAAGACGAAAAGACAAGCTGTTTCTGTTGATGGGCAGTGTCCTCAGTGCGGCTATCACCCTGTTCCTGATTACAAACCTGCCTACAGTTCAGGGGTTCCTGATTAGTGCGATCATGCTTGCCAGTTTAATCGTCTTCTGCGCTTATGTCTCAAACCCCATGCTTTGGTGGATGGGGGTAGGCGCGATCGCGGGTATCATCGTCGGCATTGATGTCATCTTTGGCGGAGAGCTAACTAAGTCTAAAGCCGGGTTCCCTTTTGAGGTTCGGCTTACCTTCGTCGCGTTTCAGAGCATCGCGGGGTTGATCTCAGGGGTAGTGTTAGGCCGAAGAGTCCATAAACCGCAGCTCCCAACACTCAAAGACTTTCTCTCCAGTGTCAGTGGAATCACCGTAGGGATGTTTGCGGTACTCGTTACCACTAACTTCATACTGCATGGCATCGAGTCCGCCCGCGCACTTTCCAGCCGACTTAGTACCACTACCACTATTTTGATTACGTTACTCGCGATCCCTGGCTCCATTGGGTATATCCTCGCGCAACGCGCGACAAAAGTGAAAAACCCCCCTGTGAAAAGAGATATCTAGTGATCAACATTATGTCGCGAGCGATCGCGAGATTTAACATACCGGGTATTTCAGGTTGATCAGTTTTACCATTGATGAGAAAATCCATGTACTAAAAGACTTTCCTGACTGTTCCCCGTTCCCTGTTCCCCGTTCCCTGTTCCCCGTTCCCCGTTCCCCGTTCCCCGTTCCCCGTTCCCTGTTCCCCATTCCCCATTCCCTTTGTAAAAAATCCATGACTGACGAATCATCCAACCTGCCGGAATTTATCTTTGGTGATCTCTCAACCGCACAAGGACGACTGAAGGAAGCCCGCATCGCGAGAGTTGGCTTATTTCACGACTCAACCCTGACTCCACCCATTCCTAAAGAAAATGAACCGATTCTGATTACGGTTAGAGTGGGCGCAGAAATCGCGATCAAAACCATGACGCTCTACTACACCACCGATGATTCTGTTCTCAAGGCCCCCCTTGATTTAGAACATCCAACCGTTGTCGCTTTAGCAATGCAACGATCCGCGATCGAGTGGGATACCTTACAATGGTGTTATCTGGAACAGTGGAGCGCGAGCATTCCACCACAGACTAAGGGCACTCATGTCCATTACACGATCGCGGCAATAACAACAACGGATCAAACCATCTATTGTCCCTACATTGACGTAGATTTATTGAAACAATTCCCCGATGCCAAAGACTTTGACTTTAAGAATTTAGAAAAACGCGATCGAAATCAGTCACAGGTTTATGGATTCGTTGTCGATCACCAACCCATTCCACAATGGTTGCGAGATGCAGTCATTTATCAGATTTTCGTCGATCGCTTTGCTCCCGATCCCGGTACAGACTTTAAACAACCCGACGATCGCAGTGGAATTTATGGCGGCACATTAAAGGGAATTATCTCAAAACTCGATTACTTAAATCATCTGGGAGTGAACTGTCTATGGTTAACACCTATTTTTCCCAGTCCATCCCATCATGGCTATGATCCCATTGATTACAGTGCCATCAATCCTCGTCTGGGAACGCGTTCCGATTGGCAAATCCTGGTTGCCGAAGCCCATGAGCGAGGAATTCGGATTATTTTAGATTATGTCGCGAATCATATTTCTCGTGAACATAGGGCCTTTCAATCCGCGATCGCGGATAGAGATCATCCCGCGGTTGACTGGTTTCGCTTTCGCAACCATCCCCAGGAATATGATTGTTTTTTTGATGTGCCTGATCAACCAGAGGTAAATTCCGATCATCCTGGGGTCCGTGATTATTTCATTTCCAATGCCTGTCAGTGGTTGCGAGAAGGGTGTGATGGGTTCCGTTTAGATTACGCCCACGGTGTCAGTCACGATTTTTGGTCTCAGTTTCGAGCCGCCACCAGGGAAATTAAAGCCGATAGTGTCACTTTTGGGGAAATTACCCAACCGCCATCGGTGGTGCGATCCTTTGCTGGCAGAATGGATGGGTGTCTCGATTTTAAATTACTAGAACTTTTCCGTGGGTTTTTCGTATTTGAAGGCCTCACCGTTAGCCAATTTGATAAAGCCCTAGGGCAGCATTTCGCGTACTTTGGAGAGAGTTTAGTCTTACCGAGTTTCTTAGATAACCATGATATGAATCGCTTTTTGTGGGCAGTCAATGGAGATACACGGCGACTGAAGTTGGCTGCATTGTGTCAATTTACTTTACCGAGTCCACCGATTATTTACTACGGTACAGAAGTGGGGCTGAGTCAGTTAGAAGCGGTTGGAAGACTGGAAGAATCTCGCCTACCGATGATTTGGGATGATCATCAAGATCAAGATTTGCTGACGTTTTATCAGCAATTAATTAGATTACGTCGCCAGAGCGATCGCTCTTGGCATCAGCATCAAAGGTTGATTATTGATGATAGCAACGGAGTATATGGATATGTATCTGGAGAGTACGCGATCGTGCTCAATAATCATGGCAAGGAAATCACTCTTTCATTACCCGGTTGGGAGCATTCCCAATTGACGATCGCGACGGATACAACCACCCTTTGGAATCCTGCAACCGCAAAACTAAGTCTGCCCCCCTTTGCCGGAGCTATACTTTCACGCATTGAAGGAATGAAAAATTAATAAAGTAGTGCAGGCATCTTGCCTGCTTTCGGGCACATATAGTCATTTCAACGTATATTGAGAAATTAACAAAACAGTCACAGTAAGAATTTGCTAGATTTAACGCGTCTCATTTTTATTGGGAATGACTATACTTGTTGAGACTAACAAGGGGAGAGTTCAATCCTCGTAGGGACACGGCAATGCCGTGTCCCTACCGTGTTTCTCTGTCCAAAATGTTTCTAATGTCCGTGGGATTTCTTGAGACTTCATGTTGCCAATAACCAAAGCCACCATGCTGATTAACAGCTTTAATCCACTGCTCCAAAAAATCTCGTTTCGCCTCATCTTTGTGAGTCCCTTGTCCTTTAGTTTCTAAAATCAAAAAAGTTCCATTTTTCAAGCGAATGATGAAATCCGGGCGATATTTCCGAACAATTCCAGCAAATATGTAAAGAATTTCAAAACCTAAATGGTCGTTTTTTACCCAAGCCGAAACACCGTCATTTCGATCCAGTTCAAAAGCTTCGCTGGCTTCCCATGTACTATCAAAAATGCAACAATTAATATGAGATTTTTGGGTATATTCGCAAGGTTTACCCGTATACCAAGGGCGCATATCACCCGTAGAGCGGATGGGATGTTCAGAATCGAATACGGGCTCAAGTTTTTCTGTATTCTCTAAATAAATCGCGTTCCAAATATGTTGCACAATTTTACTCATATTTAGAGTAATCAGAATCCGCCGTCTAATTTCGTCTAAACTAAATGAGGGGGGATTAATTTCGATAAACTCTGAGTCGATGAATTGTTCCACTAATTTAATCAGTTTGGCTAGTAAATATTCTCGATTACCTTGCCAACCCGGTTGCATCTGATCAAAAATATCCCTAGCTACTTCAAAGGTTATTTTTTGCCGTCTAAATTTTCGCCCTAAATCTTCTAAGTCAATTGCCTTGATTTTAGTCACATCGGCTTTGCCATCTACAATGGGAGCGAGTTCGGCCAGTGTGCTATTGTCAAAAGCATCTAATTTTAAAGGTTCCACCAGGCTCAAATCGAGTTTTAGTTCTGGTTTATAAATGTAATCAATGCGGACAATATTGGGAAAACGAATTTCAAACTGCTCCTTATCAAAATCCGGTTTAATTTCAGTTTTTGGATTAGGGGGAGGGGGTGGAGTTCCTTCATCGGATTCGTGGGGAAGAAAGGTAAAAGGAACGCCAAAAATATTGACATATTCGGCTTCAAGTAAATTGGTTTCTGGGTTGATGTCGTAGGCGGTTCTCCGTAAACCTCTACCTACTACTTGTTCGCAAAGAAGTTGGCTGGTAAATGCCCGAATCCCCATGATATGAGTAACAGTTTTAGCATCCCAGCCTTCAGATAGCATCCCCACGGAAATAACATTTTGAATTTGTTCCCCTGGCTTCCCAATTTGACCGACTGTATCAACTGTTTTTCGTAAAAGTTCTGCTTGTTCTTTCTTTGAAAGTTTGCGGATCGGTTCATCATCAGAGTTATCATCTTCGCTATTTTCTGGGTTTGTATCTGGGATCTCGTTACTTTCCTCTTGGGATTCTGCCATTTTTAAAACATTAGAATCAATGTGTAAAGTGCGTTCGGGAATGCAGAGTTCTTCGATATGAATTTTGTGATGATCAAAAGCATATTTAATTCTAGCAGCAGTTTCGGTGCGGTTGGCAATAGAAATCATGGTTGGTGGAACTTTCTGCCCCAATTCTTGCCATGTTTTTGCAGTTTCTCGCCAATCTTTTCCGAGTAAAAGATAGCCGTTAGCAAGCAAATCAGGCAGGGATTCATCAGGTTTAGCTTTACGATTTACATCATCATAAACTTCTGGATCTCGATAAAGATGGTAAAGACGAGATTTAAAATCTTTTACATTCAGTCTGGCATCATCGCGAATCACGACACGGGGAGTTTTGACTAAACCCGATTCTATGGCATCGTTTAAGCCAAAATCACTAACAATCCAGCCAAATAATGCTTCTTCCGAACTCTTTTTACCAGAGGGTGCAAAGGGTGTCGCGGAGAAGTCAAAACAGGTGATGATTTTTCTGGCTTGGTGAACGCGATCGAGTCCACCTATCCATTTAGTTGCCTCATCTAAATCGTCTTTACTGACACCTTTAATTTTTGATTCAGCAGAGATGCGCCACGCGTGGTGTGCCTCATCGTTGATGACGACAATATTATGAGAATTTGCGATTTCTCCTAATACTTCCCGTGCATAGGCTTCGTTACTTTTGGCTCCCCGTTTATCAACGCCTTTCTTCTTTTTAATTTGCTCCTCGGTTTCCCAGTTAAGGGCGTGCCAGTTGTGAATTATAACTTTACCTTGTCGGAGTTTGTCAAATAAACTGAGAGGAATTATATTGAAAGTTTCGTAATAGTTATTTTCGGCAGATGGAATCAGAACTTGTAGGCGATTTTTTACCGTTAATCCGGGGGCAACCACAAAAATAGCTTTAGAAAAACGGGTATCTTGAGGATAGGTAACTTTATTGAGTATTTGCCATGCAATTAACATCGCGATGACGATAGTTTTACCCGAACCTGTTGCCATTTTGGAACAGAGGCGTTTGAAGTTTCCCCCATCGGAAGGAATATCAATCCCTACTTTTTCAGACGCGGGGGATTCTGTTACCCAGATTAAGGTTTCTATGGCTTCTAACTGACAGAAAAAGAAGGGAAAATCGCGCTCTTGAGAGTTATGCCAATGTTCTAACAGACGCGTGGTGACACCTGTAACGCCCGGATACCCCTTTTCACGCCAAGCTTTGACGCGGGGACGAATTTGATTGACTAAAGGAATTTCTACGAATTTGCCCGGATCGTCGAAAGTTTTGGAGTTTTCCGACGCGATCAGATAGCCGGCTGGCCGTCTTCCTTCTGCTAGGTTGAACAGGCGAGAGGCGCGATCGTAGTGCCAATATTGTTTCGGTTCTTCGTAGGGAGAATTGATGATAAGTTGGTTGATAGTTTCCGATGACATATTCTCTTCTTTTGATTTAGTCTTCAGGTATAGTCAGAAACCGAGTTTCTGATGACAGTTAAAACGCTGATTTTTTAAGTAAAAAACCTTTTTTTACGCACCATTAAAAATTTGATTTGCGGTTAATTTTAACTCTGGAAATACTGCCGATTTTATCGTTTCATCTCCTCGAAAAAGATTAATTTGATACTCACCATCTACTAGCTGATAAACTGATAAGGTAGGCTGTTTGGGAGAACCGATATAACGGCTACCACCTAAACCTAAATAATCGACAATCCAATATTCGGGAATGCCTAATGCTTCATAATCAATCATTTTGTGTGCATAATCATCGCGCCAATTTGTGCTGACAACTTCAATGATTAGAGGAATGGACGAGCCTTGAGTAATTGTTGAGAATTTTTGCCACAAAGGTTCTAAGACTAAAACATCACGTTTTACTACCAAAATATCAGGCAAATAACCCGTTTCTTGACTCGGAGATTTAACCAGGGCATTCCTAGGAAAGCGATAAGGAAGTTGTAGCCTGCGAGTTTCTAAGGTTAGCTCTGTCTGCAAAAATTCCACAACCTCTTCATGTTTTCCTGTAGTCTGCATTTCTACAATAGCTCCGTTATGTAGTTCATAGTGTCCGTTTTCTGGTTTCCATTCCAGAAATTCATCAAAAGTTATTAGCTTGGGTATTGTTTGAATCATCGGTAAAACCTCCAACTTTGCTCAAATTATTGAGAATCAGAATTGTCAGGATTGATTGGTAAGTAGCTGCTTTCAAAAAGATCGAGATAGGGTTCGTAACGATAAAGTCTGTTACGTTGCCAACCTGTGAGTTCGCATAGCAAGCCAAGTTTGACAAATTGGTCTACGATTTTACTCGCGGTTGCGTAAGTACATTGTAGTTCATTTTCTACCAAACGAATGTTCACGATCGGACGCTGGAAAAGTAAATCTAGCAAGCGCAACCCATAACTACTACTAGAAATTGCTTGACCGATTATTTCACGGTGTTTTTCGCGCATTTCCAGAATAGAACGGGCTGTGGCTGTTGCTGATTGGCTGACTTCAAAAATACCTTGCAGAAAAAACTTTAACCATCCTTCCCAATCACCATCAGTGCGAATTGCCATTAGGCGATCGTAATACTCTATTCGATGAAATTTTAGATAATGACTGAGGTATAGTAAAGGCTTTTGCAGAATGCCTTGCTGACACAGTAAAAACGTAATTAGCAATCGTCCAATCCGTCCGTTTCCATCTAAAAAAGGATGTATTGTTTCAAATTGAGCGTGAGCTAATCCACAATGAATCAGTACAGGTAAAGAATTACTATCGTGGAAAAATTTCTCTAGGTTGTCGAGAGATTGGTGCATTTCTGCAACTGTTGGAGGTACGAAAGCGGCAGTAGCCAGGTTACAACCTTGAGGGCCAATCCAATTTTGACTTTTCCGAAATTCTCCGGGTGTGCGATCGCGTCCTCGCACGTCTTTGAGCAATTCAGCATGAATTTCTCGCAGCAAGCGCAGACAAAGTGGTAATTCTTTAAGCCTTTTTAAACCATAATTCATGGCATTAACATAATTAACAACTTCCTCTACATCTTTAAAACGTTCTTGACCTTTAACATCAATTTCATATTGAAGTACATCTTCTAGGGTGCTTTGTGTTCCTTCAATTTGAGAACTAAGAACGGCTTCCTGACGGACATACATGGCTACAAATAGATCGGGGTTGGGCAAAATAGAGGTGGCACCGTCGAGTCTTCCCAAAGCGAGAACCGCATCGGAGAGCAAACGAGTCAGTGCTGCATCCATTTTGATGGGCGGTTCGGGGGGGAGTGGCGCTGGAATGAAGGCGCTGTATCCTTCGATTTGTTGGACGTATCGACCAGATCGCATCATTGGGTGACTGAGGGAGAAAGGTTGAGATATTGTTATCTTATGTTATTCCAGTGAAATAAGACGGCTTGATGTCAATCTTATTATACTAAATCAGCATTTAGTATAATAAGATTGACGACCTGATCGCTTACCCACCATTAAAAATCTGCACGCGGTCAAATTCAACTGAATCATTAGGAAACCTCTTTAGTGATAGGTAGATGAATAATTTGATCTTGATATTCATTAGCAAAAGAACATTCAGCTATCAAAATTAATTCATCTATATTTTGCCCGACGCTTAAATTTACATTTAAAATAAATATCCCAGGAATATGACAATTTGCTTGTAAATGCTCTTTTAAGTGAACTGGCATAGATTTCCGGTTATTTGTGACTAGAATAAACTCATATTCTTCACACCATTCTAAAATTTCAGGGTCTTTAGTTCCTTTTGCGGGTATAGAGGGTTCGCCAATAACCCGAATTATTAATTCGGGTTGTCTAATCCGAATTTGAGTAGGATAAATCGGGTCAACATTTTCATCAATAAGATACTTTAGTGCCATTGGTTTTCTGTCTTTCCATCTTGATTTTTTGGAGTCTGATCGAGGCGGGATGAGGGTTTAATTCTTGGGCTTTTCTTTGTTGATGTGACCATTCTAACCAGTCTTCAATATATTTATTTACGGCTTCTTTATTGGTTAAATAATAAAGTATTGTCGCGTAAATTTGATCGATAGTTAGAGTAGAAAAGTGTTTGATAATTTCCTCTGGTGAACGTTGCCGATAAATATATTCATAAAGGATGCTTTCTATTCCTACTCTTGTCCCTTTTACTCGAATGTCATCATCGGCTAAAAATTCAAAATATTCTTCTATTAGCATGGTTTATTTCTCCATTTGTTGATTAAGGTTTGATTGATATTCAGAGTCATAGTTAGATTATAGCACTCATCTTCCTTCTGTAGGATTAAATAGGCGAGAGGCGCGATCGTAGTGCCAATATTGTTTCGGTTCTTCCTAGGGAGAATTGATGATAAGTTGGTTGATATAGGACAAAAAAACGCCCCATCCCAACCCTATTATCTCTGTAGGGGCGGGTTCGCCCATATAATTGCCACCAAACAGACAGGCCAGAAA
>JBEDKD010000510.1:0-10470 GCA_041172365.1 Cyanobacteriota bacterium
GGTTTAACGCCCACTGAAGAGTATTATCAACGCTATCCCAAGGAATTATCCGGGGGACAACAACAAAGAGTCGCGATCGCGCGCGCTTTAATTACTCGTCCTCAATTAATTATTTGTGATGAACCCGTAAGTATGTTAGATGCCACGGTACAGAGTCAAGTATTAGAGTTAATGTTGGAATTAAAACGAGAATTTAATCTCACTTATCTGTTTATTACCCATGATTTATGGGTAGCGAAATATTTGTGTGATCGCATCGCGGTAATGAAGGGGGGACAAATTGTAGAATTAGGGGAAACCCAAACTATTTTTAATAGTCCTCAACATCCTTATACTCAGGAGTTATTACAAGCTGCGCCTTTATTGGCAAAAATATAGAACCGAAGGAAAAAGGTTAACAATTGACAATTAACAATTAATAATTACCAATTGTTAATTGTTAATTACCAAATTCCCAATCCCCAATAGTAGGGACACGGCACTGCCGTGTCCCTACTATTAACAATGTCCTAACCGTCTAGGTTGATATAGTGCTCGACTGGCAGATAAGACTATTTTGGCGTCAGAAAACCAGTTTCTAAGTTATACTGGATAACATGATAGACGTTGACATTCTCACCCATAACTTAGGATGGCAACAGAACATGAACAAACGTTATTTTTTAAAGGCTGGCGCGACTATCCTCGGCACAGCATGGTTATCACATTATCTGGAGGGAAACTCAGGAGCTATGGCCGCAGAAAACAACAATTTTGAAATCACGAAAACTGAACAAGAGTGGCGTGAAATTCTGACACCCGAACAGTTTAAGGTACTGCGTAAACATGGCACGGAACGCGCGGGAACCAGTCCCCTTGATAAGCAATATGCTAAGGGTAATTATCACTGTGCTGGCTGCGATTTACCCCTTTTTACGTCCGATACTAAATTCAATAGTGGCACGGGATGGCCTAGTTTTTATGACCCAATTCCAGGCGCGATCGCGACGACGACAGATCGGTCATTTTTTATGACGAGAGTTGAAGTACATTGTCATCGTTGCGGTGGGCATTTAGGTCATGTTTTTGATGATGGTCCTAAACCTACTGGAAAGCGCTATTGTATGAATGGTGTCGCGCTTAAATTTGTTCCTCTTTAAACTCTCAAACTAAAGAAACCGGGTTTCTGTGATCAGACTCTTCCCTAAGTCGAGATTTCGTGAAGAAAACTAAAGAAACCGGGTTTCTGTGATCAGACTCTTCTCTAAGTCAAGATTTCGTGAAGAAACCCGGTTTCTGAGATTTGGGTTGAGGTAGCAAAACCAACATCTTCGTTAGCCTAAGTATCCCTCAACCAAACCTAGAAAAAATCGTGAAGGTATTTCGTGAATAAATCCGGTTTCTGCCTAAGTCATTAACTAACAAATTACGTTAATTTAAACGCCCGCACCTTGATCTTGTAAAACCGTTTTTTTGGCTCGTTCGGCTCGCTCATCTGCCGTAGTAGCCATTTTTTGTAGGTTGGGTTGAGCGTAGCGAAACCCAAGGAAGATGTTGGGTTTCGTGCCTCAACCCAACCTACGAATCTCACAGTGCAGGCATCTGGGCATAGAGAATAATCATATCACCTTCTCCTTATTCTCCTTTTGACTTAAAAATTCATCTCTCTCAATTGCTATTGCAATAGGATGTTCATATTCGTTTATGCCATCTTCCCTAGCCGCAACATTTGCCCAGTTTTGCCATATCTTTATAGCCTGTTTTTTAAATTCTTGAGGAATTAAATTAGAATTTTCATAGATTTTTTCATTGCTTAAAAAAGCTATGACTTCTTGAGTGATCTCAGTATGTTCTTGATGGGACTGTTTCTGGTAAAACGAGGGAAAATCATTGATTTTTTTAATATCTTCTTCAGATAATTGCTGAGGTTTATAAGAGCGATAAATTCCATATATACTATCGGCAATTAGCCGAGCAAATCTTAATTCAATAGCTCCTTTTAAAGATTTTTGAAAACAACTCAAAGCCTTGCCAAATTCTTTCTTCAATATATGATTTTCGCCTTTGGCTAAGTTAACTTCGGCTCTAATGGATTCCTTGTGTTCCTGAGTATATCTGTAATCAGAAGCTTCCTGTTCTATGATTTTATCGGCTTGATCAGCATATTTATCTGCTTGAACAGCATCCCCTAACCTAGAGTAAGCACGACTAACATGAGCTAACCAATGACTAACGCGCTGCTTATTTCCTATTTTACAAGAAAAATATGCAGCTATTAAGAAACGATCAATAGCTTCTCTCAAATAAGCCTCGGCATCAGATTCGCGACAAAAGTAAAGTTCTAATCGTCCAAAGTTTCCAAAAAGCTCTGAAAGACAAAGATGCAAGTCAAAATCAAAAATGATTTCATTATTGACATTACCACTAATATATGTCTTAATACGATCTTGATATTGTCTCAAATTTTTATCATCGTTACTATCACGCCAACTTTTATCGTTTACAAAATCAGGTTTCCCCGAAAAGAATTTATAAATAATATCCTCAATAACATAAAATACAGCAATATCAGATTCGGAGAAATTTTCACCGTTTTTATAATTATCGCTATTGTTACCGTATAAAATTTGTTTTACCTTTTGAAGTTTTCCTTCAATATGAAATGAACGTGATAGCATCAATTTTGCCATGTGTTTATGGCGTTGTAGTCTCTTCAAAAACTCTTTTTGAATGACTTGATCTTTTTCATCTTCGTAGTTTGAATTTTGTTCAATTTCATTAATAGTTGTTAATACTTCATCTAAATAAGTATTAGCTCCTTTAACTTTAACAACCCCATTATTATCTTTAATATCCTGTAGATGATAATCATTCATTCTTTTTCTTGCTTGATATAGATTATTAAGAACTCGGTTTAGTTTTTGACACATTTGCGAATAATTCTGTTTATACTTCTCAGTTTCAATTAGCCAACCTTCCACTGCAATCACAACAGATTGTAACAAGCAATTTAGAGTATCTTTATCAACCCATAGCCCTTGATATTTTTGTTGAGTATTTTTATCTACTAAACCAACTGATACTCGCGCTAAACTATTCGCTGTTTTCCCTAAAGCAACTATGGATAAATTATAAATTTTTAAGGGAGGATAACCCATCCCCTGATCAAGTGCAGTTAACATATTTTCTATATGATTAGAAACTGAACTATAGCGCCAAACTAAAAGAATTGGTGATGCTTTTGTTAACGTCATACGGAAAGTAATTTCTGCTTCTTTAACTGGAGTTACAAATTCATTTTTTAATAATTCATCACTCGAATCTGATTGATAAATTTGCCTAATATATTTTTCTTTCTCTAATCCTTTCTTTTTGATAGATTTCCATAAAGGATCATCATTAAATTCATCTAAAAAACAACTTATTATTCTAAATTCGCATCCCATCACACGAAGATTAAAATCAGAAGATTTTATATCTTGTCTCAGGCATAAATTTTCCTTAATACATTGATAAAGTTCAAACAGTTCTGCTTCATCAAATGAGACTTTTCCAGACATCGCATAGCCTTTAATAACTGAGATGAATTTTTTCCTAACAATTAAATCAGAATCGGGATAATTTTGGGTAATCCAATTTTCTAATTTTTTTAATTCTGTATCAATGCTTATGGGAGCATCTTGTTTTTCGGAACGCTCTTTCAAAATATTATCGAGAATTATTTCCTCAATTTGCAAAATATCATCATTCCGAACCCAAGAACTAGATAGGCGAGAGATAATCCGGTAAATTTTATTCTGCCTGTCAGGAGGAACGATGTTTCCCAAATTTTCATCTTTAGGATCTGGGGCAAATCCCGCAACTTTTAGTAACTCACCACAGCCTTCTTTTTTTAATTTTTCCCGCTCCTTTTTTTGCGCTTCTGATAGTTTCTTTCCCTTAATTCTGTCAGAGTCGGTTAAATATGCCCAAAGAGCTTTAATGTTTGCTCTGGATATAGGCAAACTCTTATGTCTTCTGTCTTTTAAAAATTGATTTGCGACTTTACGGCTAATAACTAACCCATCTGCTATTTCTTGCTGAGTAGCACCAAGAGACTTTGTGAAGTTTTCCAATTTCTCTCGTAGCTTTTCCCAGATTTCATCTTGCTCCTGGGTAAATCGATCATAGTGCTTATTCTTATCGTCCTCGCGTTTTTTTTGCTCACGCTCCCCCTTCTTTTGGGACGCTTCGTTATTTGTTGGACTATGGTTGCTGGAGTTTGAAACTTCTGTAGAGCTGGACTTGGGGTCTGTCATAGGTAATTCCTCCGTGATGCTAAAACCTTATATCTGGACACGATCTTAGTACTGATTGTTTACTCTCCTTAATAAAACGTTACAAAAGTTTATCGGTCAATAAAACGTTACACGAGGTGTAACTCAACTGCAAGGCAGCTTGAATAATCCAACTGTAGAATATCTAGCTCGATCCATCCTGTATAAATTAGTGTCATTAAAAACACACCCATGTATATTTTTTACACAAAATAGAGATAAAAGTACCTTTTATCGCTCATATCTCGAAGAAAAAGGGATTGAAGGAACAAAATCCTAAGCTATCTTGTATAGAGAGTCACAAAAAAAAGACCCCAATTTAAAACTGGAGCCTAAAAAATAAATGAATAAGCCGATTGTACAGCCAATTTTACAAGTACAGCCGATTGAGCGAATGTCTGCGCTCCACCAATGTCGGACTTGTCAAAAGTTAATTGTCACGGAAACGATCACCCCCTCGCCGCATCGCTGTCGCGATTCGAATGGCAGACGATTTATTAGTCATGGGAATTTGGTGTTGATCGCGTCTGGCGAGCCAGACGCGATCGCGGGGTGGGCCCTCTCAATACTTCAAGGCGTCGACTCAGAGTTCAAATTCTAAACCAGAAAGGCCGAGTTTTCTTAAATAGACCTCGCAGCGAAACTAGCTGAAACGCTCATTATGACCTACAGAAGAATCACGGTTTGAATGAATTTCGCTGCGAGGTCTAATAAGGGTTTGATCACCTTGGAGATGTGTAATCACATCTCCAAAGTGATCTCATTACCCTGTACTTTGCATTTCTTAACCACAGTTGATCCTGAAAAAAAATCAATTTATGGAACCATTAAATTCAGACTCTAAACATCTTCCCATAGTCAAAAATCTCATTAGCTCTATTGAGGAAGATCCAAAGTATCAACATCTGGTTAAACAGGCAAACGAACCACTTAAACCGCGGGAAAAACCAGCCAAATTGCAAGAAGTAGCAAATTTCATCAAAGGCTTAGTAATTGCTGATTCCGAAGATTTACACGGTAAAGTTTTTGTATCAAATAATTTGAAAAAAGATGCGAAAATAACAGCAACGTCAGTCACTGTCAGTAGTTTTTTAGATGCTTTCAGTAACTATCCAATTCTCTTCTATAGTTTTAAGGATACGGGAGTTTTAGCCATTCCTCTAACACTGATTACAACAGCCTTAATTTTGAAGTTTACAAATGAGACTGCTACCTCGGCAGCAGCCCGTAAACCCCAGGGAAAAGGGTGGTCAAATATTGGCATTATAGGTTTTTCATTGATGAGTGTGCTCCAATCACTGGTTGCAGGCGTGGGAGCTGAATTGTTACTCAATCAATCGGGGTTGAGTCAGTTGAAATCCCAACTGCTGATTGAACAAACAACTCAGCGAGTAGAAGCCCTTAAACCAGTTGATAATCCTCTGTATCAAGATGCCCAGAAGAAATGTGCAGGCAAAGAAAAAGAATTGAATCAACTTGATAAAGATGACCCGCGTAGGGACTCTTTGTACGTTCTACTTTATGGAACATTTGATCAGCGGAATGCCAATTGGAGTAATATTCCAACCGAAGAACTGCCCCTATGCCGTCGCGTTGACCGATTAGGTAAAGAGGTCTATCAAGACTATGAAACCGCGAAGAAAAATTGGGAGAAACTGCTGACAATTCGCGTTTCAATGGGCAATGATCTTGCATTTGTGAAAAAAAACATGGACGCCTCTTATACCCAGCACTTTACACCATCTGGAGAACTACTTTCTGGCATAGAAGCAACTCGACTCGCAATTTTAAACTTTCAACAGAAGTTTGCCCGCGGAGATTTTGCGGGATTGGGGTTCTCCCTCTTCTTCCTGCTGCTTTCCATCATAACCAGTGCTATTGCTTGTTTCATGATTATCGCCTTGAGTCGGCGCGAAGATACAGCAAAATCCTTCAGTGAAACTGTTGAAATACACCGAGATATGTGGTTAGAAAACCGGCGCAAAGAATTGATGGCAGAAAAAGATCATTCCAGCAACAAATAGCACTTACCGAAACACAAAATATTTAGGGGCAATCTCTCTGTCCTTGCCCCTAAATAACCAAGAACAATCCCAATCCCTGACTCCTAAATACTATGAACGGACACCACACACCTTTCAGTAACGGTCACACCTTCCAAATCCCTCAATCCGCAACGGTTGTGGAATTTCCCTCTTCGGCTCAACCGGCTATAGATTATGAGTACCAGATGCGACTCTTTAGCCTGTGGATTGATGAAATCAAGTCTACAGGACGAATTGACAACCCTGAATTGGTCCAATTTCTCAATCATGTTTATGAGGTAGAAAATTCACCAGAGGGGACGGTATTACTACAACAGCAGTATGATGTCCTGGTCGAAAATTTGAAGAGCGCACAAACCGATATCCGCGAAGCAACTCAAAAAATTCAGCGACACCTAAATGAAATAGCCCAAGCTCTTCCTGAAGGGGAGTTTAGCGATTCCCAAAAGCAAGAAATTCGAGGAGGTATTCGGACAAATACCCAACAATTCCTACGTGGTGTCGAATACCTTCTTGACGTCACCCAACATCATGTCTGCAAAACCTCATCTTTCTGGAAAAAGTTTATACGGCGAACAGAAGATAGTGAAGCGGAAACTGTCCGTAAATGGATGAAGGACCTCGACTATATCCGTGAGTATATCGCAAAGCAGGCTCAATTCGGGGTATTAGCAGATGGGTTCCTGCTTGAAAATCCCAATGCCCATGATTTCCGACGATTGCAAAAATATCTGGAAGAGGCCCCCAGTTTAGCAGATTTGTTGGGCAATTCAGTTCAGCAAAAATTGAATCATAAAGTAGCAGGTGGCACTAAATTTGCTGTTCCTAAAGCCTACTAACCCAAAACATTAAAATTATCGGAGAAAAATCATGACTGAATCTGTGAACAATACTGAGAATAAAAAAATAATGACGATTGAAGAATTCAAGGATAAATATGCTAACGGAGAGCGAGATTTCCGTTATGTGAATTTATCAAGAATGAACCTGTTAGAGATGAAGCTGTATGAAATTGACCTGAGCTATGCTGTCCTCAACGAAGCCGATTTGACAGGAGCGAACCTTTACAAAGCAAATTTGACAGGAGCGAACCTTTACAAGGCAAATTTGACAGGAGCAAATTGCGCTCATGGGAACTTTAGCTCGGCAAACTTGAGTCAAGCTCGTATTTTCAATACGAACTTTGCCAGTGGAAATTTATCCGAAATAGATTTACATGGAAGTTTCGCCTTGGGTTGTAACTTCTATAAGGCTAATTTACAAGGAGCAAACTTGAGTCAAGCGGATTTAGAACGTTGCAATTTCAGTTGTGCCAATCTGCGTGATGCTGATCTGAGTTGGGCAAATTTGAGTGGGACAAATTTAGCCGAGACTAAGTTACACAATACAAATCTGAGTTGGGTGGATTTAGATGGAGCCAATCCTGAACACGCTCATTTGAAGTCAACAACTTTAACCAGTATTCGTCTGCCTTGGGGTGTGTATATCTGGAGCCATAAAAAAGCCAAAAAAGAATATCAGGAAAATTAGTCGCGGAGCTAAATAATTGGCGAAAAAAGGACTGGGGGGTATCTCGTCCGCAAAACTACGAGATACCTAACCATTATTTATTTGGTAGTGCTGCAAAAGTCAGGTTTTTAGTCTCCTCAATCTTTACATAGAAAGGATTACATTGAGTGGCATCATTAGTTATGCAGGACTACCCCTTTTTGATATCCTCTGGATTTTTGGCTCAGGTATTCACTAAAGAAACCGGGTTTCTGTGATCAGACTCTTCTCTAACTCAAGATTTCGTGAAGAAACCCGGTTTCTGAGATTCGTAGGTTGGGTTGAGGCAGCAAAACCAACATCTTCGTTAGCTTAAGTATCCCTCAACCCAACCTACAAAAAATCGTGAAGGTATTTCGTGAAGAAACCCGGTTTCTGCCTAAGTCATAAACTAACAAATTACGTTAATTTAAACGCCTGCACCTTGATCTTGTAAAACCGTTTTTTTGGCTCGTTCTGCTCGCGCATCTGCCGTAGCCATAACTTCCACTGTTTTCTCTACCATTTCCCCTGGATAATTTTCTAAGACACGAGTGGAAAGAGAAACACGACTGCGCCCTTCTTCCAAATTAATCACGATCGCTTTAATCATTTGTCCCAGGACAAACAACTTGGAAAGATCGTCAATATAATTTTGACTGACTTGTTTAATGTGTAATAATCCGGTAATACCATCCAAGTCAACAAAGACACCAAAATGTTTAAAATTGGTCACTTTTCCTTCTACTAATTGACCAATTTCTAATTGACTAAAGACAGAAGATTGAGAAGCCATCCGTTGAGACAGGATAATTTTTCCACGTTCCTGATTAACCTCAATAAAACTCGTGGTTACAGCTTGACCTATCAGAGATTCTAAATTATCCCGCTCCAAAAGGTGCGATCGCGGGATAAAGCCACGCATTCCCTGGACATCAACCGTCACACCACCCTTATTAACACCCGTGACGCGGACTTGCAAAACTTCACCATTATCAAATTTTTCAGTTAATTCATCCCAAACCTTTTTCAGCATCAACTGTCGCAAAGAAAGAGTCACTTCGCCATCCGCATTGGGTTCACCAATAATGAGGAATTCTCGTTCCTCTTGAAGGGGGAGAACTTCAGACAGGTTTGAGACTTCACCCAAGGCGACTTCTTTGAGGGGGATAAAACCAGGGGACTTACCGCCAATGTCCACATAGGCACCATTGGATTCATACTCAAAGGGCTTACCACGTACTACCTGCCCTTTTTCATACGCGAAAGAGTCTTTTTCGAGGGCTTTGGCAAAGTCATCCATCGAGAAAGAGGGTTTAGCGCCTTGAGAACCTGTCGATTTTAGAGCCATATCAATTGAACGAGGGAAAAAATAATATAAATAGAGAATTACTCGCTACTTAACCCCTACCTTAACAAATTATGTCCCCAGTTGCCACAAAGTAGGGATTTTTCCTCATCTCCTGCATCTGTGCCCCTTGTGATTGATCGGAAATTTGGCGCGATCGGCTCTAATTTGCTCTTCTACAGAAGTTACCCACAGTCTCCCCAGAAATCTGATTTCTGATATAGTGCGTCTAAATGATTTTTACAATTAAGGTAGGGGCAATCCCCCTAAATGATTTGTACAATTAATGTAGGGGCAATCCCCCCGTGGTTGCCCCGATTGATGAGGGGTAGGCACAATTAATGAGGGGTAGGCACAGGGGCACTACCCCTACAAATCTGTAGGAATGATTTAGACTTGCTATTTGATAACACCACGGAGATCATCTAGAAAAAACAGGTTTTTTCAGAGCCAATAAACCCTGTTTTTACTTAATTAACTTCATTGATTTAATTCATCAAATTTATCTTTTACCGTCTGAATATCTTGCCACATTAACCATTTGGGACTGCCTTCTTCCTTTGAGGGATTTCGCAATAAATAAGACGGATGAAAAATCGGCATACATAAACGATTCTGCCATTCTAACCATTGTCCTCTAATTTTACTAATCGGTCGTTTATCCGCTAAAATACCTTTAACCGCGGTCGCACCCGTCAATAAAATAATCTTAGGATTAACCAGGCGCACTTGTTCCAATAAATAAGGTTTACAAGCCGTCACTTCATCAGGAATCGGAGTGCGATTGTCGGGGGGACGACATTTATTAACATTGCAAATATAGACATCTTTTTCACTACTTAAACCCACGGATTCTAAAATTTTTTCTAATAATTTACCTGATTTTCCCACAAAAGGAAGTCCCGTTTCATCTTCCTGTTGGCCGGGGGCTTCTCCGATAATCATAATGGAAGCATTAAGATTTCCCCTGCCGATGACAACTTGGGTACGACTATGACATAATTGACAACGCTGACATTGATCGCAATCTTGTCTGATTTCCTCCATTGTTTGATAAACCCCGATGGGAATAGGAATTTTCGGATCTCTGAGGTGGAGAGAAGAGCGAGAAGAGGGTTCGAGGGAGGGTTGATCAAATAAACTCAATTGTATATTTTCGGACATATAGCAAGTCTAAATCATTCATAAAGATTTGTAGGGGTAGTGCCCCGTGCCTACCCCTCCTCGCCCCCTGCACGCGGGGGGTTGGGGGGGG
>JBEDKD010000511.1:0-13484 GCA_041172365.1 Cyanobacteriota bacterium
CCCTAATCCCCAGTCCCCATTCCCTAGTCCCCAATCCCCAATTCCTAATTCTTATTTCCCATTTTTACCAACATTGGCTAAGATAGGCTCATTCTGTTGATCGCGCTTTGGGGAAGTGGACTGTGTTGATTCCACTAGATTATTATCGAATTTTGGGTCTGCCCATTCAGGCGACTGCTGACCAATTAAAGCAGGCGCATCGCGATCGCTATGTGCAACTCCCCCGTCGGGAGTATTCCGAAAGGGCGATCGCGGCTCGTAAACAATTACTCGATGAGGCCTACGGGATTCTGTCCGATCCAGAATCCCGTCAGGGTTATGACGCGACTTTTCTCGCGAAAACATTAGAGTTTGTCCAAGATTCAAGCGGACTAAGCGACGAGTTACAATTCTCCCTCACCACAGATCCTTGGGTACAGGATCTCCCAGACCGACCAACCCCTAGTATAGAAATCAGTAACGAACAATTCCCAGGAGCCCTCCTCATTCTCCAAGAATTAGGGGAATATGAATTAGTTTTAAACCTTGCTCGTCCCTATCTCACCAAAGACAACCTCAGCATCCAAGAAGGTGAATTTGGCGACCCCCAGTTCACTCTTCCTGATATCGTCTTAAGTGTCGCGTTGGCCTATTTGGAACTAGGTAGGGAACAATGGCAACAAGGTCAACACGAAAATGCCGCAAAATCATTAGAATCAGGACAGGACCTCCTGCTGCGTGAAAGTCTCTTTGCAAATTTGAGAGGTGAAATGCAAGCCGATCTCTACAAATTGCGTCCCTATCGTGTCATGGAATTAGTCGCACTCCCCCTCGAAAAAAGGGAGGAACGTGGGCAAGGGTTACAAATTCTTCGTGATATGCTTCAAGAAAGGGGGGGGATTGATGGTAATGGGGACGATCGCTCTGGTTTAAGTATTGAAGATTTCCTCCGTTTTGTGCAGCAATTACGCAGGCACTTAACTACCTCGGAACAACAAAATCTTTTTGAAGCGGAGGCGCGACGACCTTCGGCTGTCGCGACTTATCTGGCTGTTTATGCTCTGATCGCGCAAGGGTTTGCCCAACGTCAACCGGCCTTAATTCTCCGTGGTAAGTTGTTATTAATGCAATTAGGTCGTCGTCAAGATGTCCATTTGGAAAAAGCACTTTGTTCTTTACTTTTGGGTCAAACGGACGAAGCTAGTCACGCGGTAGAATTAAGTCAAGAACAGGAACCTATTGCTTTTATCCGTGAACATTCCCAAGACTCGCCGGATTTATTACCCGGTTTATGTCTGTACGCGGGACATTGGTTACAAGAGGAAGTATTTCCCCATTTCCGTGACTTAGTGGAGACAAAGGCTTCCCTGAAGGAATATTTTGCCGATCGAGGGGTGCAGTCTTATCTGGAGGCTTTACCCGCGGAGGCGAAAGGGAATAATGAATGGGTGGTGGTTCCTCCCCATGAAGAGGTAAGTACCCGTTTACAAACCTCTGGGGGCGAAAGTCTGGGTTTGATGTCTCCCTTGGCTGGAAAAACGGAAACCAACGCGATGTTAACTCCGACTTTGGGGGTTTCTGCTCTTCGGGAGAGTTCTTCTCTACGCCCTTTGTCGGAAAGACGTTCGTCTCGTGTCCCTTCGGCTCAGGTTCCTCTGACGAGTGCTAGTCATGGGGGCAGTTCTGTTTCTGAAGAGTCCCGTCGTTTGAGTTCACCCCAACGCCGCCGTACCCATCATTCTCCTGTTAAGGAAGTTGAGGGGGAGGGAAGCACTCCGTCTCACGAGGGTTCCACTCACACCCGTCATCGTGTTAGACAGACAACTTCTCAGTTATTGTCTCTTCCGATTACTAGGTTATTATTATTGGGCGCGGGCTTCTTATTAGCTCTATCCGTGGTATGGCTGATTTTAAGTTGGTTTGTCAGTGTCCTCGGCAGTTTTTCAGGACCGCAATTGAAGGGTGAGCAGCCTTTGATCTCCTTGGATAAACCCCCCATTGAAATGCCTAAACCTAAACCCCCCGAACCGACTGAGGATAAGGGCCCTCTGACGGAGGACTTAGGCACTAAAGTGATAGAACAATGGTTAACGGCAAAACGGGCGGCTTTGGGACAAGAACGAAATACTGATCAGTTAAAGGCTATTTTGGTTGATCCGGCTTTGTCTCAATGGATTCAACGAGCCGAAACCCAAAAACGGAATAATACTTATCAGCGTTATGAACATAATGTCAAAGTTAATTCTGTGAAGATGACTGACAATAATTCCAATGAAGCTCAAGTGGATGTGGAAGTTAGAGAAAAGGCGGAGTTAATGGAAAAGGGCGATCAGGTGGGAAGTACCCGTGATGATACTTTACGAGTTCGTTATGATTTAGTTCGCAAGGATGGTAAATGGTATATCCGTGATTGGTCGGTTTTACGTTAATCTATTTCCTATCAATAAACCCGGTTTTTTCCCAAAACCGGGTTTTTTGGGTTTATCCTTTTACGAGCGCGATCGCGTGGTTTATCCCTTCATCTAAACTGGTAACAAGTTGCACCCCAAAGGGGGCTAAACTTTCTCTGGCTGTTTCGAGATTTCGACAATTTAACCGCAACACTATTTGAGGAATACGAATATTAGCTCGGGTTTTACGTTCGAGATATCCGATGATCACACTCAGGATATCTTCTGAGACGCTTAAACTTCCTAATAGATTCACTAATATTACTTTTACCCCTTTATCCTGAGACACTAAATCTAATCCTTTTTCCACGCGATCGCGTAACCCTTCTGTCGCTTCATAATGATGAATAATGCCTAAATTGAGAAAATTCGCGGGTTTTCCCTTCAGTTGAGTAACAACATCTAAAGTCGCCATTGTTAAGCCGATACCATTACACAAAATGCCAATATTCCCCTCTAATTCCACCAGACGTAAATTCTGAGATTTAGAGATCGCTGTATCACAATAAGGACCCTTAGAGGGAGAGCTAGAAACGCCTTCCCCTTCACTTCCTTTCCCCTTCTTTCCCTCTTGTGCATGACGTGGTTTGGCATTGACTAATTCGGCTAAGTCGGAATGACGACCTAACGCGACATCATTGGAGCTAACTTTACCATCTAATGCCATCACTTGACCTGTCGGACTAATTCCTAGAGGATTAATTTCTACTAAGTCTAAATCCTTCTCGACAAAAAGTTGATACATTTTCTCTATAATTGCACTGACAGACTGGATCAAATTACCCTGTAATCCCATTTTTAACGCGAGACGGCGTGCATAAAAGGGTGAAAAATCTTGATCCACTACTACCTGCTGCATTTTTGCCATCGCGACTTCTAAATTCACCCCTCCCGCGGGTGAACCTAATAACACAGGGCGACGAATACCCGGATCAAGGAATACCGCGAGATATAATTCCCGATCCGCGTCATACTTAGCCTCCGCTAATAAGACTTCTGGATATTCTTCCATTATTGGCAAATTGAAAATGGTTTGAGCGGCGGCTACCGCGTCAATGGTATTTTCGACAAATTTCACCCCGCCTGCTTTACCTCGTCCTCCGGCGCGGACTTGGGACTTGAGGACTACGGGATAGGGGATTTTCAAACCTTTCAAGTCCGCGGGATAGTCAATACGTTGGGATGGTAAAACTGGTATTGCCATCTGACGGAATAGGGTTTTGGCTTGGTATTCTAATAAGTCCATATTTTTGATAATATAATGGGTGAGGAAGGTTCAGAAAGTAGGAAATTTACCCTTAAACGTCAAGATTGAATGCACTACTTTTTTTCATTATACAATATTGGGTTCATCTTTGTGTAGTCTTCCCTACATTAGTGGTATTTTTTATGAAGTTTTTATTATTCCCTTTTGGGGGGGAATTAGTTAATTATTTTTCGGAGGGAAACGCGATCGTCTTTATCTCAATTCAACCAAGTATCCTGTGAAATAAAGAGAGAAAGCACAGGCTTTTCACCTGTGCTTAAAAGATTAATTTTGAGAAGGGTATTGAGTCAACCAAGTGGTCAAACCGAGATATTTGCCAAATCGAAACCCGCCAAAATTCGCGTTGCCGCGGCAATATTTTGACACGGTTTTCCTTCTTCTCTGTTAGCCAATTTGTCGGCATTTTTTCAGAAAAACACAAAGACACAAAGACACAAAGGAAAGAAAACAGAGAATCTCAAGGGGGAAAACTTTTAGCCCAAAGCCGAAGGAATCATCGACAGGGGAAAACAACCCTCTTTGTGTTCTAATCAGCCTTTGTGGTTCCTTTTAATAAAAAAGATAAAATCGGTATGATGGCTGTCCGAAAAAATACCTCAGTATCCCCTCAGATGCTTTGATATTGGGAAGCGCGATCGTATTGCTCTCGATGCTACCCATTGGCCTGTGAAATAAAAAGAGAAAGCACAGGCTTTTTACCTGTGCTTAAACGATTAATTTTGACTATTATCTTGAGTCAACCAAGTGGTCAAATCGGAGATATTAGCAAAATCGAAAAGAGCCTCTCCCAAGTCTTCTAAACGCATTACTGATAATTGATTAATGCGGTCAGCAAGTGTGGTATCAACTACTCCAAAACGACGGGTTAACAGACGCAGGATTAACCTTGATGCTTCTTCCTGACGACCTTGCTGGCGACCTTCTTGACGACCTTCTTGACGACCTTCTTGTTTGCCAATTTGGACTCCTTCACGGATGATTTTTTGATAAATTACAGATTCGCGCATAATCTCCTCTCCAAACAATTGATTAATGAACTCTTCATCATCAAATCGTAAACCCGCCAGAACTTGCGTTGCCGTCGCAATATTTTGGCGCTGTTTTCCTTCTTCTATGTTAGCAACTTGGTCGGCTATTTGCTCTAATAATTGTTCTGGTGACTGACTACGAGCTAAGGCCGCAAAAGGTAAGAGGACTGGATTGGCTAAAAATATCGCGGGTTCTTGTTCCCACAATCGTAGGACTTGATACTGATGTCGGGTGTTTCCCAAGATAAATTCTTGGGTAAATACTCCTTCTGAGTTCGTTTCTTTGAGAAAGATTACGAATTGTTGAACGGGAACGCGATATTTGCGATGGAGTCTCACCCAATAGTCTAACATTCGTAATGGAAGTGGGGGCTCCGATGCGGGTAGGGTTTGAAATTCAATGTGTAGAATTTCATTAGCAGTTTGTAGTAGTGTTAAGGCATCTGCATTGATGGGTTCCAGACTCAATTCGGTTTTGAGAACTTGAACGTCTTGGGGTTCCCCACACAGGAGCCATTTGGCAAATTCTTTGGGATACTCTTCTGCTAAAAATTTACAGATGTTATCGTAACTCAAGGCTCGAATATTCTTAAACGACTTTTCTATTTTAACTTATATAAGATGAATTATGCTGACTTTTTTATATTTTCAATTCTGAAGATTTGCACCTTTTTTTGATATAATGAAAATTATATCCTGACGAATAGGGTAAGTGATGAAATAGGCAAATAAACCTAAGCAAAAACTTTTCACTTGATCTAGGGGAGTAGCACGATCGCGTCTCTATAATCGAGTCTAATTTGTCAGCCAACCGCGAAAAATTCCCCACAGGGGAGAAGCAATTCCCAAGGCTATTGACGCGTTTAATCTCAATGAGACACCGAAAGATAGCAACCCCCAGGAAATTATAGAAAATTTCGGGGCTAAGTTAGCTCAGATATTTGTGACATTAAACCCTTGAGCCGATACCTAAACACAGCCAATTTTTTTTGTGCTACCATAGCAGAATCATAAAAAAAATTATTAGCCATGACTACCTTAACAAGACTGCCAAATATCGAAAAGCATCTGCCCGTCGTGGGAGATGTGAATATCAAAAGCCCCTTCGCATACCAAGCTACCCGTGGAGTCGTTCAAGTTGTGAATGCACTACAAATGACTGTAGCTGAGGCTTATATCAACGGATTAGAAGTACCAGATTCGGTTTTACGATCGCTGTTTGATACCTGTATGCCCATCTTTTTTCGGTATTTTCCATCCCTTCTTGTACCCTATGAATGGGTATTAAAAGAAACAGAGCGTACCGCAGAAGGATCTCGCGATTTAATGAAACTTCAGTACGATTTGCCTCAAACCATGCTCAATGCCATGTTAGGCGACGGTAAACTCATTTATCCTAAGTATAGTATGGGATTGTGGGAAAAAGGAGCCGCAAATCTCGAACAATCGCAGATGCAGATGATTGATGATGTGATTGAGAAGTTAGAAATTAAGGATGGGGATAATATTTTAGACTTTGGATGTGGTTGGGGTTGTGTTCCTAACTATATTCTTTCCAAATTCCCCAATGTCAAATTTACGGGTATTAACTTGAGTCGCGGACAATGTGAATATATGCGTCACAAGATGCAAGAGCCCGATAGCTATCTCAATTCAGGTCGATTTACTCTCTATGAAGGGGATTTGAATGATGCCAACTTTGAGACAAAATTTGACAAAATTCTCTCTATAGGTGTTTTTTGTCATGTCGGAAATTTAACTAATGCTTTCCAAAAACTGGCTTCGTTTTTGAAGGAAAATGGCCGGGTTTTCATTCACATTATCACAGTCCGCACCCCTAACAATATAGCCAGCGTTTACACCCACAAATACATTTTTCCCCACGGTCGTTTCTGGAAATATGATGCAGTTCCCAGCCATAACAAAGATTTAAAAACCATTAAACAATGGTATATCAATGGGTTCAATTACTCGAAGACCTTTGCTAACTGGCTGCAAAATTTTGATGACTCTCAGGGGCAAGTCAAAGATTTAGACTATGGCATGGACTATGGCAAATTTCGCCGGATCTGGCGGTTTTATTTGATGTGGTTTGTGGCTAATTTTGCCAGTTGTGATGGTGAATATAATGGTAATGGCCAATATTTAATGGTTCATTCCTAACGGATATCCCCTGCATCAGGTTAAATCCTTAGTCGGTTTAGACACGATCGCGTCTTGGGCATAACTTGTGAAAAGTGGTATAAAACCCGAAAATTCTATTAGATATCTTCAGGAATTATACCACTTTCCCAAAAAAATTATACAAGAGCATTTTTTTTAATAATAAAAACACCAAGACACAAAGACACAAAGGAAAAGAAAACAGAGAGAATGTCAACGGGGAAAACTTTTAGGCCAAAGAGGAAACCCGCCCCCCATCCCCGAAGGGATCACCGGGCAAATAACCCTCTTTGTGTTCTAATCGACCTTTGTGGTGTACTAAAAAATCACCCTTGATCAGTGAATGGTTTTAAATCTCACCATAGGAGATTCGTGATAAAAATCCAAACAAGAAATCATAAATACCAAATTGGTATGATGGCAGTCACAAAAAACCCTCAGTAGCTCCTCAGAGGCTTTGATATTTGGATATCTTTGATACCCGCAACAGGGTATAATACCTTGGGAGCATCTCAAATTGGCAAAAAAAACTGTAGTGGGAGCCTCTAGCTCCCTAGGGATCGAAGAGAGAGCCAGAGGCTCCCACTACTAATTTACCCGCTTGAGATGCTCACGAATAGGTCAGCGAATCTGCAAATTTTTCTTTAACATGACAGCATCCAAGGTAATTTTTGCCAAAAGCAATGGTTTTTGGAAAGAGCTAAACAGTCGAGTCGAAGCCTACTTTCAGGCTGAAAACATCTCAAAACGTGATAATCCACAGATGTACCTTAAAACAGTAATTCTACTGTTGTGGATGATCGCGGCTTACACTTTCACCCTTTTTGGGCCCCCCATTATGGGGCTGAAAATTCTTGGTTGTATTGTTTTTGCCTTGGGCTTGGCGGGTTTTGCCTTTTGTGTTGGCCACGATGCCAATCACGGAGGTTATTCTAATCACAAATGGGTAAATTATAGTCTGGGTTTAACCTATGACTTAATCGGGCTTTCTAGTTACTTATGGAAATTCCGCCATAACTATCTACACCACACCTATACAAATATTCTCGGTCACGATGTCGAAATTCACGGCGATGGCTTAGTGCGAATGTCACCGGATATGCCCCACGAGTGGTATCATAAATTTCAACATCTGTTTATCTGGTTTATTTATCCCTTCATTCCTTTATATTGGTCGTTATGCGATGTTCAAATTATTTTGTTCAAGCGCAAATATCACGATCATGTAGTTCCCAAACCTTCTTTTATCAAATTAGCAACTTTGCTCCTGGGTAAGGTGGGTTGGCTAGGGATTTTTATTGGTGTACCCCTCGCGGTGGGTTACACTCCATTAGAGGTAATTCTAGGTTTTATTCTCACATTTTTTACCTATGGATTACTAATTTGTGAGGTATTCATGCTGGCTCATGTGATGGATACTGCGGAATTTATTACTCCCACGGCTGAAGAAAATCGTATTGAGGATGAGTGGGCTATTTTTCAGGTTCGCACGACGGTTGATTTTGCACCCAATAATCCATTTGTTACTTGGTATGTGGGGGGATTAAACTATCAGGTTGTCCATCACTTATTCCCTCATATCTGTCACATTCATTATCCTCAAATTTCTAAAATTTTAGCAGAAGTTTGTGAGGAATTTGGTGTCAATTATCAAATTTACCACTCTTTATCGGGCGCGATCGCGTCGAATTATAACTGGTTAAAAACGATGAGTTTCCCACCGGAAACCCCCGTCACGAAGACTCGTCAACTGGCGAGTAATTTGGTCGAATAAATTAACCACAGATACACACAGATAAATTTATATTTTCTGTGTGTATCTATGTTTATTCTTTACGCGGTTTTCACTTCCCCTTGGGCGAGGAAACGGAAGGCTTTGACGATATAACTCCCACAAACATAAGGGGAGGTTTCATAAAAACTTTGCCACGCGATCGCCTTATCTTGATCATATTGACGGGCGCGATCGTAATGTTGGTCTAACCAATTTAAGCGCACAGCATGACCAATTAAAACATCTAAAACAATATACTCTTCAATTTGTAACTCAGGATTTTTTTGTGTAATTTCCGCTAATTCTATCAACGCCTCAATATTGACTTGACGATATTCCGCCGCGGAAATTTTATTTAACAAATGTTCCACCTGTAAGGCAAAATTTTTCTCCCCCGGAGTCATTTCTGACAAAATTAAATCACTATCCAAACGATTACGACGTTCCAATTTATCCCCAATAATTAACCCCTTACAATGTTGTAATAAGCCCCACACCTTCGGATAAAAATCCTTGGGAACACGATTTAAAGAACCCTCCTTTTGTCGCTGACGCCGCCATCCCCCCGTAGGCATTTCTGCATCTTGATACGGTACGGGTAAAACTTCCCAGTTAATCATCTGATTTGACTGTTTTAAATGTAATAACTCCTGTTGACGTAAAACCTGATTCATCCCCTCATATCCCGCTAACACTTCCCGTAAACGAGTGCGAATTTCAAAGGGACTTAACTGCATTAATTTTTCATAGGCTTCATTTTGCGATATCTCTAATTCATTGGCTAATTCACTGGTAATTAACAGCATAAAATAACTCACTCGCAATGTCAGTAAACCCTTAAATAAATCCGGTTCTGATTTAATTAATAACCCTAAATAAATCAGAATTTCTTGAGTTAATACTCGTTCTCGAATATCCTCACTACAGAATAGGCGGATTTTTTCCATTATTTCTGTATAGGAACTCGGTTGAGAAATCACCGAATCTTCACTGTAAGCTTTTCCTACAGTCACCTGTTTTCCTCTTACTAAAATATCCGTTACCGCGTCGGATAAACTAATATCAACTTTATTCAATAAACCCGCGCTATAACGGACAACAGCCCAATGAATTTGACTTTGAGGGTTTCCGGCTTTCACATAAATTTCTTTAAGTAAATCCGCGACAGTCACAGGGACACCATAACCACCAAATCCGGTATCAAATTCTAATCCTTTCAAGCGAATTAATGTCCTTAATAATTCCACTTGTTCATACAAATTTTGGGAATTCCGCAGGGAAACAAGTAATAATTTCAGGTCGGTTTGAAACTCTAATTGAAATTCTTGAGTATGACTTAAAGGACGAGTTTGCTCTGGATTATACCCTAAATAAGAACTAAGAGACTTTGCTTCTTGGAGGGTTTCTTTGTCAAACTCAAAATCATGGAGAAAGTCTATTCTTTCTGAGCCTGCTGTTAATATAAATTGGTTCAGGTTAGCTAATTTTACCGGGACTTCTTGACAAGAACCATCCCTCATTTCTTTAATTAAATTTAAGAAGGCTTCTCGTCCGGTTTCTAACATTGTATGAGTGAGTAATAATGTCATTGTCGGTCGTCCTAATTGTGACCAATGACGATGAATATAGGCGAGTTCACTCTTAATTTGAAAGACTAAAAAATGATAGTCTAAGGTTAAGTAAAATTCCTGTTGATCTAAGAACGCGGGCAAAAAGACAATGGTTTCGCCACGAATTTGAAAGACTCTGGAAGTGGTTAAACTTCTTAGGCGTCGGAGTGGTCTTCCTGTTAGTCCTAACGCGTCATTTCGCCCGATTTGGGAATAGGCTAACGCGAGTTCTTTTGCATGACGAATGGAAATTGGCGCGACTTGTTTTGGGGTTTGGGTGGCAATTCCTTGATCGGCTAATTCGGCTTGTAATTTTTCATCTTCCGCTAACAATGCTATTTGTATTAAGGATTCGCGATCGTGTCCTAATGAAAGATGACGATTAAGGGGATCAATATCTCCTAATTCGATTAATTTTTCCTCAAGAAGTTGACCGAGAAAATATAAACTTTGCGCCCAAACAAGAGGGATATTTTCATTAGGTAAACGAGTCTGACTGTGGGGATTTTGTTTTTCTGCTTCTATTTTATCCTTGGGGACATAATAGAGTTCTGGTAATAAATTAAAACCATCAATTTCGACTACAAGTGAGTTTAACCGCTGTTTATATTCTTGTGTTTGTTCGGAGTTACGCTGAAATAAACCATCAAGAAAGAGATAGGTAAAAAATAAAGGCCATTCACTTTCGATATGTTCAAATTGTTTAAGCTCATGGGGTTCATAATGTAAACGTTTGGTATTTTCTAAAACGGTTTGATGTCCATCTCGTAAGAAGCGTTTACAACCATAATTTCCTTGTAATTTTTCGATGATTTTTTGTTTGGTGCGTTGACGGATTTCTCGATTTTCCACAGCAAACGCGGGAAAACTAATTACACTTAATAAGGCGGCATCGACTTCTTTGGAACTTGATTCTCTGGGGAGGATTGATTCTAAGGTGGTGCGAGTGCGGGCAATTTCATCGGGTAAAACGTGAATAACGGATGCTTGATTACCGGAAATTCCAAATAAATTACAGCCATTAATGGCTTCTAAGGCTGCTTTTGCCATCCCTACGGAGCTGGCATTTAATTCGGCTTTCCCGTGATTAATTTTATTCCCTCTTTCCCAAATTCCGTAATCAGGGGTGCGGTAAGCTCGTCCGATATAATAGACTAAATTTTGGACAAAGTTAACTTCATCTAATGTAAAAATTATGTTTAATCCTGAGGCGGTCATTTGTGCTAAAATCAGGATAAAGATAGAGGTTGCATCTAATTGTAAATGTCCCCATTCGTCGTCTCCTACGACAATATCTCCGGTTTGGGTATTGTATTTCGCGTGGAGGGCATCGAGGTGAGATTGAGTCTTTTTAAAGTTTTCGACTTTGTGGGATTGTCGCATCATGGCAAACAATAACCCACGCATTAGTTTTATGACACTATGCTCTAATTCATAGGTTCGATCGCGCTTGGCATCTATTTTTCGATAAGCCAAGGCTAATCCCCAAACGGCTAAAATGCTATAAACATTATCACGCACCCAAGCATCTGTATAGTCACCGTGGGCAGTGATCGCGGTACTCGCGGGCAGTAACCCACTAATGGGGTTTTGACGTTTGATAATAATACTTTTAATTTGGTGATAGTAATACTCCAAACGCTCTTGTCTTTGAGGGGCTGTCATTGCCATAGATTTTTTTCTCTTTTATCCTGATTTGTTGACAAATGTCTCGGAAGGTAAATTTAACGATGCCAGTTACGCGATCGTGTTTTCCTTAGCCAGATTTTACCAAATCTTTACCCGTTTACTTAATCTTTTCTGTAAGAAGGAAGAGGGAAGAAGGAAGAAGGAAGAAGGAAGAAGGAAGAAGGAAGAGGGAAGAAGGAAGAAGGAAGAAGGAAGAGGGAAGAGGGAAGAAGGAAGAAAGAAGAGGGAAGAAGGAAGAGGGAAGAAGGAAGAAGGAAGAGGGAAGAAGGAAGAGGGAAGTAGCTTTGTTAAATATTCTTATTGACTAATCAGTTATTTCTCCAACCCAACCGACGGATAGCCCTTAACAAAATTAGGTGATCGATATGTCTTATCGTATAAATGAAAATCATGCCCCTTTACTGAAAATTGTCTATTCTAAAGTAATCATAAATGGCAAAGAGCGTCTCATCCCCCTAGAATTATACGCGGATGGCTCTCTCAAACCCCAACAAATGTAATTACCAGTGATTCACCAAGGATGTTAACGGAATAGAAAAGAGACTGGGTACTCAGTCTTAAATTTGACATCCCCATTTTTACCCTCTAGTCTAATGTCATTATTTGAGGTATTCTAACCTAGAAAGTAAGTCTTTTGGTGTGAGAGTACGGAAATATGAATACAACAGTGCAAGTCTTTCCCGTTTTGGGACTTCCTGTGCATTTATCGGATAATTATCCGAGTTATTTGTTATCACGTTTAAAGAAAGGTTTAGGGAGTCATGTTGTCACTTTAAACGCGGAAATGTGTATGCAAGCTGAGAAAGCTTCCCGGCTGGCTAACATCATTAATTCTGCTGATTTAGTTATTCCCGATGGCGCGGGTATTGTGTTCTATTTGCGTCTCAAAGGGAAAAAAATTAAACGGTTTCCGGGGATTGAATTAGCGGAATCTCTTTTATCTCAACTTACTACCTTTTATCCTTCTCCTTCTGTCTTTTTCTTTGGAGGGGCTCCGGGTGTCGCGATCGCGGCTTCGGAGACTTGGCATCATAAAATACCAGAAGTCGCGATCGCGTGTCAACATGGTTATCTTGGCGGGGATGAAGAAACCCAATTAAAGGAAACCTTAAAACAACTACAACCCCAGTTAATATTTGTCGGATTAGGAGTCCCGCGTCAAGAATATTGGATCGCGGAAAATAAACATTTATGCCCTCACTCAATTTGGGTGGGAGTAGGAGGAAGTTTCGATATTTGGGCAGGCACGAAAGAGCGAGCACCCGCGTGGTTTTGCGATAATAATTTAGAATGGTTATATCGTTTATATCAAGAGCCTTGGCGGTGGCGTAGAATGTTAGCTTTACCTCAATTTGCTTGGAAAGCAATTTGGCATCGCGCCTAATAGACATCTCCATCAACTACTATAGGGTAGGCATCTTGCCTGCCATTGAGCCGATTTTTCAACTACTGTAGGGTAGGCATCTTGCCTGCCATTGAGCCGATTTTTCAACTACTGTAGGGTAGGCATCTTGCCTGCCATTG
>JBEDKD010000512.1:0-12354 GCA_041172365.1 Cyanobacteriota bacterium
GAGAACATCCTATCACCTATAAACCTTTGTAAAGTTAAAACAATAAATCTATACTTTTAGTATGATCCCTTAACAATCTTTCCTCAGTGATAAGAAGCATTGCCTACTGTGATTATTTCTGTTTCCTTTTGTGATTGAAATCGCCAAGAATCTGTGATTTGAATCAAGTCAAGCTGTGACCTCGATCACCAGCAGAGTCGAAAAGCAAATAACTCATCCGTTACATTTTCCTCCCAACCTGCCCTACAGGGTTGATTCATTGTTCCATAACTACGTCAGGGACTCCAGTAAGAGTCTGATGGCACAAGCCCCTACCCCCCCTTGCCCCCGCGCACACGGCGGGGTAGGGGCAACCACGGGGGGATTGCCCCTACAAAGAATGGGGGGTTAGGGGGATTATCCATTGGGAATGTCTCCCCAGTCTCCAGTTAAACCTCTAAACAAGCTTCAATAGTCGCGACGACAGACAAGCCTAACTCTTTCAGAGCATAACCCCCTTCTAAACCAAACACAATTCGCTCACTGACTTGTAAAGAGTACCTTGTGAATAATCCAAAATCCGCGGGGGATAAACTAATACTCGCCAAGGGATCGGCCGCATTGGCATCATAACCCGCGCTCACAATCAATAAATCTGGGGTAAATGCCGATAAAAATGGTACGACTTGCTTTTCAAAAGCCACCTTATACTCCGTTAAACCTGAACCCGGATACATGGGCAAATTTAAAACATTATCATAATCACCCTTTTCCGTGGCATAACCAGTCCCCGGATAACAGGGAGACTGATGCAGAGAGCAATAGGCAATTTTGGGATTATTTTCGACGAGCGCCTGAGTACCATTACCGTGATGCACATCCCAATCTAAAATCGCGACTCGATTAATCCCTTCTTTTCCTAAAGCATAATGAGCCGCGATCGCGGCATTAGAAAATAAACAAAAACCCATGCCGCGATCGCGCTCCGCGTGATGCCCCGGAGGACGAGCCAAGACAAAAGCCTGTTTTCCCCTTGTCAAAACCCGATCAACCCCATCAAACCAAGCACTAATCGCCAAAAGCGCGATATCATAACTTTTTTCTGACATAGGGGTATCGCCATCTAAATAACCCCCACCTGATTTCGCGAGCTCTTGCACCCGCAAAATATGGTCTACAGTATGAACCTTTTGCAGAAACATCATTAATTCCGGTTGCCGCGACTCCACAGGAGTCGGTAATTGCCAGTCAATTTGGGCACTCCAAGACACCTCTTTCAGCGCGTCCACGATCGCGGTTAAACGCTCAGGCCGCTCTGGGTGTAACATCCCAGTCTTATGTTGTAAAAAATCGTCCGAGTAAATAACAGGTAACATTAGAGAATTTTTAGATAGGGAATGGGTAATAGGGAATGGAGAATAGGGAATAGGGAATGGTATCAAAAACCAGGGTTTATCAGGATTGAGAAACCCGTTTTTTTCCTTAACTTCCTCATCCCAACCCCAGGATTTTTCCGAGAGAAAGCCAGTGTCTTGTGCTTAATTTTAGACAAACTAAACACACAATAATAATATATTATCGAGCAGATTGTGTGCAATAGGTAATAATTAAAATCCGAGAGAAAGACCTATTTATTATTACCTATTAGCCCAGACATCTTACCCCAAATAATTGATTTAGTCTTTTCGGCAACTTCAGCCTTTAAAACGTGGCCAGAAGTGCTATAATTTAGAGCATGATTGGCAAACATTGACAATTCTCTCGAATTGAAACCGATGTTATCACATAATATCGGTTTTTTGCTACCTAAATTGAACAATTCACGGAGTCTTTTATTCTATGAGCACATCTGAGTCGCGGATTATCCCGACGGATCTCCGCAACGAGATGCAGCAGTCTTATATCGAATACGCGATGAGCGTAATTGTAGGACGGGCGCTGCCAGACGCGAGGGATGGTTTAAAACCAGTCCATCGTCGTATTCTCTACGCGATGAACGAATTAGGTTTAACTCCCGATCGCCCCTTCCGTAAGTGTGCCCGTGTGGTGGGGGAGGTACTGGGTAAGTATCACCCCCACGGAGATACCGCGGTTTATGATGCTTTAGTGCGGATGGCTCAAGACTTCTCCATGCGTCATCCCCTCATCAATGGACATGGTAATTTTGGTTCCGTGGATGACGATCCTCCCGCGGCCATGCGTTACACCGAATGTCGCTTAACTTCCCTGACAACGGAAGCGCTGTTACAAGACATCGACTCGGACACTGTTAATTTTATTGATAACTTCGATGGATCTCAACAGGAGCCCGTTGTACTTCCGGCGCGTATTCCCCAAATATTACTAAATGGTTCTTCGGGGATCGCGGTAGGGATGGCGACAAATATTCCACCTCATAATTTAGGGGAATTAATTGATGGTTTAATCGCGTTAATTCGTAATCCCGAAATTACGGATCTGGAATTAATGCACTATATTCCTGGGCCTGATTTTCCCACGGGTGGACAAATTTTAGGTCGCCATGATATCCGTGAAGCTTACACTAAAGGTCGTGGTTCAATTACCATGCGTGGTGTCGCGAATTTTGAAACCATTGAATATAAAGGACGCTCCGATCGAGAAGCCATTATTATCACAGAATTGCCTTATCAAACCAATAAGGCCGCGTTGATTGAAAAAATCGCGGAATTGGTAAATGATAAGAAATTGGAAGGCATTTCTGATATTCGGGATGAGAGCGATCGCGATGGTATGAGAATCGTGATCGAATTAAAGAGAGATGCCTATCCCCGTGTGGTTCTGAATAATCTCTATAAACAAACGCCCCTTCAATCAAATTTTGGGGCGAATATGTTGGCGTTAGTTAATAGCAAACCACAATTACTTTCTCTGAAAAAATTCCTTTCTGTCTTCCTCGACTTTCGCATTGAAACGATTATTCGACGCACACAATACGAATTACGCAAAGCAGAAGAAAGAGATCATTTATTGCAAGGGTTATTAATCGCGTTAGATAACCTTGATGCTATTATTCACCTAATTCGTCAGGCCGCCGATACACCTCTGGCTAAACAGGAATTAATCACCACCTATGGTTTATCGGAACAACAATGTGATGCCATTTTACAAATGCAATTACGGCGTTTAACCGCGTTAGAATCCCACAAAATTCAACAAGAACATGATGAGTTACAAGGAATAATTGCTAATTTGGTGAATATTCTGGAAACGCGATCGCGCATTCTGGAAATCATCGAAACGGAAGTCTTAGAAATCAAACAAAAATTTGCTTCCCCCCGTCGCACTGTCATTGAACACGCGGAAGGAGAACTCGATGAAACCGATTTAATTGCCAACGAAAAAGCGATTATTTTATTAACAGAGCAAGGTTACATTAAACGGATGCCTGTTAATACCTTTGATGCTCAAAATCGGGCAACACGCGGTAAAGCGGGTGCGAATGTTAAAGACGATGATTGTATCGAACATTTCCTGTCCTGTTGCGATCATGATTGCGTTTTATTCTTTAGCGATCGCGGTGTCGTCTATCGTTTAAACGCGTATCAAATTCCCATGTCATCACGAACCGCACGAGGCGTCGCGATCGTGCAATTACTCCCCATTCCCATTGAAGAAAAAATCACTTCAATGGTAGCCGTAAGCGAATTTACGGACCATGAATACCTCGTGATGTTAACGCGTAAAGGTTACATTAAAAAAACCGAATTATCCGCCTTTGCCAACATTCGCTCCAATGGATTAATCGCGATCAGTTTAAACGATGGCGACTTATTACGATGGGTAAGAAAGGCTAGTGCCGAAGATAGTATCATCATCGGATCTCGCCGAGGAATGGCCATTCATTTCAAAGCCGATGGCGAACAATTACGAGCAACAGGGCGCACCGCGAGGGGTGTCCGCTCCATGAATTTAGCCGAGGGTGATGAATTAGTAGGGATGGATATTTTGCCCTCATTAATTGTGCAGAGTATTGCCCAATTAGGAGAGGAAAATGAAGATGAAGAAGAAGTGATAGAAGTAGAAACAGAAGTTGTAAATGAAGAGGGAGAAACCTCGGAAGTTGTAACAGAAACTACCAATAATCAACAAGGACCCTGGGCCTTAGTAATTACAATGGGAGGTTATGGAAAACGCGTACCCGTCTCCTATTTCCGTTTACAAAAACGGGCGGGGAAAGGCAAAATTTCCACGAAGTTTCATAAACCTTCTGATCAAGTTGCCGCGTTACGAGTTGTCAACACGGGTGAGGAATTAATGATTATCACCAGTCGCGGAATTATTATTCGTCAAGCGGTGGATGCTATTTCCCAACAAAAACGCAGTGCCAAGGGAGTACGAGTACAACGTTTAGATGAAGATGATTCGATCGTGGCAGTGGCATTAGTTCCCTCCGCGGGTGAAGATTCTTCCGAAATAGAAGAAACTGAAGTCGTAGAAGAGGTGGCGGCAGAATAAGAAGAAGGAAGAAGGAAGAAGGAAGAAGCAAGAAGGAAGAAGGTTAATAATTAACAATTGACAATTATTAATTATTAATTATTGATTTCCCAATTCCCAATTCCCGATTCCCAATTCTAGACTAAGAAACCCGGTTTCTTGCGATGTCGTTACCTAATAACTCTCTATTTTTGTTGAGAAACCGGGTTTCTGATTATTACTAACAACTTACGTTAATCCCCCATTACCAATTACCAATTACCAATTACCAATTACCCATTCCCAATTCCCCATTCCCAAAGATCCGTAAAAATACGCGTGTGCGAATAGTTAAGAAGATTTATAATGAAACTTTAGGGTATTTTTATTAGGAGTGCTCCGTCCCCATGAGTGAATTATTACCTCAATGTGCTAATCTTCAAGATCATGTCGATCGCGTGATTGAGTTATTACATAAAGAATCCTCTTTGCGTCAACAGGATGTTAGTGGGGTTCAAGCTTCACTCAAAAAAGCGATTTCTCCTAAATTTGAAATCGTTTTTGCAGGTGCTTTTAGTGCCGGAAAATCAATGTTAATTAATGCCCTATTAGAGCGAGAATTACTCTATAGCGCGGAGGGCCATGCTACAGGCACGGAATGTTATATTGAATATGCAGACGCGGATAAAGAATGCGTCGTTTTGACATTTTTAAGTGAAGCTGAAATTCGAGAACAAGTCTCGGCTTTATGTCAACTATTAGGAATTAACGCGAATGTTGATATTAATCACTCGGAAGCCTTGGAACTTCTCCAAACAGGATGTAACACTATTATTCAGGTAGAAGGGGGTGAAAATAAATCTGATAAGGGTAAACAAGCTAAAGCTTTATTACTCTTGTTAGAGGGGTTTGTCGCTAACGGTGATCGTCTTCATCCTGTCCAAAATTCTACCTATTCAATGGAGCAATTTAATTTTACTAATTTGAAGGAAGCCGCGAGTTATGCCAGACGGGGAAGTAATAGCGCGGTGTTAAAACGGGTTGAATATTATTGTCATCATCCTCTTTTAAAGGATGGTAATGTTATTATTGATACTCCGGGTATTGATGCACCTGTAAAACGGGATGCTGAATTAACTTATCAAAAAATTGAACACCCGGATACTTCCGCGGTTATTTGTGTCTTAAAAGCCGCGTCTTCCGGTGAAATGACAACGGAAGAAACTCAATTACTGGAAAAAACTAAGAGCAATCCGGGTATCCGCGATCGCGTGTTTTATACCTTCAATCGCATTGACGAAACTTGGTATAATAGTCAATTACGTCAGCGTTTAGAATCTCTCCTTAATTCGGATTTTCGTGATACCAATAGAATTTATAAAACCAGTGGCTTATTAGGCTTTTATGGCGGTTTGATTAAATCTACCAGTGGACGCGATCGTTTTGGTTTAGATACCATTTTTGCCCAAAGTGTTACCGCCTCTACTCAAGGGCAGGAAAATCTCTCTTTTAACTCCTCTTACCCCGACAGGGCTAATGAAGAAACGCCCCAATTTGTTTACGCGTTTAACAACTATTGTGGGATATCGGGTAAACTTCCCAGTAAATTTCGCATTAGTATTAATGGGTTTGAAACACCCAATCAAAACTATGTGCGAATTTTAGCCGACTGGGGGACTCCCTTAATTAACCAATTAATTCAAGATAGCGGTATCGAGGATTTTCGTAACGGAATTACCCGTTATCTAACGGAAGAGAAAAAACCACAACTCTTTAAGAATTTAGCCAATGATTTAAGCGACTTGTGCATTCAATTGCGAACTTATTACCAAGGCATACGGCGAGATTTAGACAGTCAACCCCGTGAAGTTGATGCGATGAAATCTCAAGAGTTACAACGTCTTAATCAAGAATTACAACAAGTCGGCCAAGATTTTCTTAATCATATTACGGAGGAAGTGAATAACATTGTTACGAATCAATGTGAACCCTTTGAAAATGATTTTCGTCAACTCCAGTCTCGTATGATTCGTCGTTTAGATGAATTATTGGATGGGTTGTCTGTAGAAGATGCCTATCGACGCTCTACTCTCAGTCATCCGCGTAATTCTACTGCGCCTTTGCTCGCAGTTTTGGTGGAAGCACTTTATTATTTAGCGAATCAATTGGAAGATATTTTAGTGGAGTCGATTAAGGAGATAATACCGAGTTTATTTCAATGGTTAATTAGTCGGGTTCGCACATCTGATTATTATCGTCAATTGTATCGTTTATTGGGCAATGATAGTGGGATCGAACAAGAGTTAAAACGCTTAGAAAAAGAGGTGACTGTAGCCTTAATTAATGCAGCTAAGATAGAATGCGATCGTTTTGTCCGAGAAAGCCCTCGTTTTTACGATGAAGGCACTTTTTCGATTTATCAATTCCGTCAGACTTTGCAGCAAACTTCATCAAGTTATGATTGCGAAAGTATGGTGGAAGCACAACCCGCGATCCGACAATTATTAAAGCTAGATTTTGAGCCAAAATTATCGGTAATGATTCGGCACACTTTCCGTCAGACAGTGAATCAAACCCTGAAAAGTAATTTGTTACCAATGGCGGCTGATCACGCGGATGAAATTTTGCAACAATATGATCAAGCCCGTGGGTATTTAGAGCAAAATTTGGAGAAGGAAGCGGAGGAAAAATTAGAGCGTAATCGACGTTTACAAGGGGAAGTAGAGCAAAAAATTGATGTCTATAATGATTCTGTTAACGCGATTAATCGTTGTTTGGAATCCATGCAATTATATGAGTTTGTTTTGCCTGTAATTGCTAAGGCTGATAGTGTTTCTGATGTCTCTTAATCTCTGAGTTAATCTCTTTTGGGTTGGGTTTTATTTGGTTTAACTCAACTTAGTGATCCATCTTTGATTGCTTGACAACAAATAACGCGATCGTCTTTATCCGTAGGGGCGGGTTTACCCATATTTATGTCACCCAACAGATATGCTCCAAAACCCGCCCCCCAACTCCTTTAGCTACTCTTAATAACCTGACATTGAAAAGGAAGTTGACAACAAATAACGCGATCGTCTATGCTCTTAATTAACTGCTCCCGAAACCCCGTTTATCTGTAGGGGCGGGTTCACCCATATTTGTGCCACCAAACAGATATGCTGGAAAACCCGCCCCCCAGCGCCTTCAGCCACTCTTAATAACCTTACATTCAAAAAGGAGATGATTGATATGTCGGAAAATTTTAATCTATCGGATTTGGCAGATGAAGATGTAATCTCCATTGCAGAAAATGTCTATAAAGTCGGAAAAATCAGACGGGTATTGAAGGATTTAGGCAATAATTCGATGGGGCAACAATTATATAGTCAATTACAGTCTCTAACTGTTAAAATTGATGATAAATTTCTCCGAAACGGTAATGTTTGGGAATATGAAAAATTGTTTGAGCCTGGTATTGATTCTGAAATTTTAAAGCTGGGAGCTAAGGAATGGAAAAAAGGGAAGGCAAAACTGAAAATTTCTTTTGAGTTTTACCTAGAAGATGATGAAAATGATGATGACTCTACCATGAGCCAATCAGAAATCAATCAATCAAAATCACCCCTTGATGACTTACGAGAACAATTAAAAATTATCGAGAATAAATAATCAATGTCTCAGTAGTGCCAGCATCTTGATCGCGTGAATTCATCTCAATCAGATTTGTATTTATCTACGGTGAAAAATTATGACAAAAACTCCCAGAATACCCATCCCAACAGAAGTGAGAAAATATGTGTTTCAGCGTAATCAATATCAGTGTCAAAGCTGTGGGAAAACTTACCAAGAAACTCAACTGACGATCGATCATATTATTCCCTTAGCGCGGGGAGGCTCCAATGATATTAGTAATTTACACACCCTTTGTCGCACTTGTAATCAACGCAAAAGTGATAAATTAGATCAACGGTTTCGCCGTCATTTTTCTTAATATAGTGCGTCTAAATGATTTGTACAATTAAGGTAGGGGCAACCACAGGGGGATTGCCCCTTATTAGAATGAAATAGTCATGCCCGAATTTCGGGGGGAATTTATGCAGTAAGTCCCCCGGCACGCGATCGCGCATTTTCCATTTTCCCGATCAGGCTCGATCACGACAGAAAAGAGGAAAAAATCACCCAAACACTTCTCATGTTAAAAATATCCCTAGGATTAAATCTCTTATTAAATTGCCTCCTCTTCATTGACTATACAACGGCAACACAAATTAAGGTAATATCTTTATCACAAAAAATATTACCAATAACCCAGAATAATGATATTATTAATAATAGTAATTTGCAAAAATATGTCGAATTAACTGGGATAATCATTCACAAAAACGCGGTGAAAAATACCGAAACTTGGATCGCGGGTGGCAGTGATTATTATGTTCTTGATGTGGGCGATCGCCCCATTACACAACGAACCGCGGAAGAGGGAGTAATTTTGCGTCCCTCGGAAATTATTACAGAAAAAAAATTGGCAGAATTTGTGGGAAAACGGGTAAAAATACAAGGAATTTATGTCCCTTCTCGCCCCTATATCCCGAAACATTCTTGGGAATCTTATCCAATGGATTTTCAGGGAAATCCTTTACCCACGGGAGGAGGATTTAAAGTTTATGGAATTAGTCTCTTATCTACATACTAAGGGCAGGTTTATTGGTATAGCACGGAGGAAAAACATTAGGATATTCTTTCAATGCCTTAATCTACAACTATCCTAAGACAAGTGTCTTAATCTAAATGCGTAGCACCGTGAAAAATCCGCCGCCATCCCGATATTAATTATTAATGGAATTTAACGGTTATTTGGGTATGGTTTATCAGGGTTATTGGTTGGGGGGGGGCGGGTTTATAAAGGTTATCTGTAGGTAGCAAAATTGATCGCTTAACCCGCCCCTACAGGTTTTCTTCAATGGGTAGCGCTATATCTTCAAAACCTAACCCAAATACAGGTGAAGGCGCCCCCACAGGTGAACCCCTGCGATCGCGCTACCCTCAGTCTCTTTTCTGGGCTACTGATATAAAACTTAGTATAAATTTATACATGGTAATACTTAACCTGAGACCCACTCATGACAATATGAAGATTTTTCGGTATTTAGTTAAGAAATCGTAACTCTTGTAACATCTTGTGTGGCAACCATTCTGATATTACAATCATCAGGTATGTTAGAAATATAAAGAAAATGTTAAGCCGAGGCAAAAGGGGGTAATATTGGGCTATCGGCACGGAACAAGTAGAGGAGTTCCCCATCTCTGAGTTATATGGGATGGCTATTTACGCGTAAGGAGATTTTATGACTCCCACATTACTACGTCAATTTTGGGCTTTAATTGAAACCACTCAGGCATCCACTCTGGTTTCCCTGGATGATGCAACCTTGGTCCAGTGGTTACTGAAACAACTGAAAATGAATTCTTGTCTCAATCGTAACGAGATGGACGTGATTAATGATTACATTCAATCACGGCTATCATTGATCCGCGACTTAGCCGCGGAACGTCTTACGGGTGAACCCGCGTGAGGGAGTCTTTCCCCAATCGATCGCGTCTCGCGGTTGTTTATCTCCGTCGCTTTCCATTAGCATGAAAGGAAAGCATTTTCAATAGAGGCTCAATGCGTAATAGAAGTTCTTTGCTACTCGCGGTATTAATAATGTTGGTGCCACTGACGGCTTGTGGCGGTTCATCTGTCCCCTCGGACAAGGCAACCGCCTCACCGGGTACTACTGCGCGATCGACTTCTTCTAGTCAATTAGATATTGTCCTCAAACGGGGTAAACTGATCTGCGGAGTAAGCGGCCAATTACCAGGGTTTAGTTTTGTTGATGAAAAGGGCAAATATTCTGGCCTTGATGTCGATGTTTGCAAGGCGATCGCGATCGCGTTGTTTGACGATGGGGAAAAAGTAGAATATCGGAATCTCAACGCGAAAGAAAGATTTACAGCATTACAGGCTGGGGAAGTAGATATTCTCAGTCGCAATACGACAGCAACCCTGAGTCGGGATAGTGTTGTCGGTTTAGATTTTGCCCCTGTTGTCTTTTATGACAGTCAGGGAGTTATGGTGAAAAAAGATAGTGGAATTAAGACATTAAAAGACTTTGAAGGAAAAGCAATCTGCACCCAAACCGGGACAACAACGGAGCAAAATTTATCCGATCAAATGCGGAAATTAGGAGTGAAATATACCCCCGTTGTTTTTGAAGATGTCAATGCCGCGTTTAGTAGTTATGAAGAAGGGCGTTGTCAAGGGGTAACATCCGATCGTTCTCAATTAGTCTCAAAACGGACAACATTACCGAAACCAGAAAACAATATTATTTTAGAAGAAGTGTTGTCGAAGGAACCCTTAGCACCCGCGGTAAAAAATGGCGACTCCAAGTGGTTAGACGCGGTACGGTGGTCTATTTTTGCCACAATTGAAGGGGAAGAATTAGGGCTAAATTCGGAGAATATTGAACAAATTACCGCGACAAGCAAAGATCCGAATATTAAGCGTCTAGTCGGAAAGGAAGGGGAGTTAGGGAAGGGTTTAGGATTATCGAATGATTTTGCCTATCGTATTATTAAGAAGTTGGGCAATTATGGGGAAATATTTGATCGAAATTTAGGCAAACAAAGTCAATTAAAATTAGATCGGGGTCAAAATAAGCTTTGGAAAGAGGGCGGGTTAATGTATTCCCTTCCCTTCCGTTAAATTGCGATCCATTTGTAGGGGATCTTTCACCGATCAATTTTATCACCCACAGATAACCTTAATAAACCCGCCCCGCCCAACCGATAACCGCGATCGCGTCCCGACATGGTAAAATGTGGGATAAAATTCATGGTAAAATGTTGAAGAAAATTGGTAGGGGCGGGTTCACCGATCAATTTTACTACCCACAGATAACCTTTATAAACCCGCCCCCACCCAACCAATAACCCTGATAAACCATCCCCAAATAACCGTGAAATTCCATTAATAATTAATATCGGGATAGGTGCGGTTTTTATCAGTTGTCTGTGGGGTGGGGGCGGGTTTACATAATTTGTTGGTGGGTGGCAAATATCTGGGTGAACCCGCCCCTACAGGCCTGGTAAAATGTGGGATAAAATTCATGGTAAAATGTTGCATAAAATTGGTAGGGGCGGGTTCACCGATCAATTTTACCACCCACAAATAACCTTAATAAACCCGCCCCCACCCAACGAATAACCCTGATAAACTATCCCCAAATAACCCGTTAAATTCCATTAATTGTTCATTTTGGCGTGGGGTGGGGGCGGGTTTTTATCAGTTGTCTGTGGGTATTAAAGATATGGGTGAACCCGCCCCTACAGGCCCTATAATTATGATGTTGTATTTTTTACAAAAAACATGAAATACAATCCTGATATTCATCATCGACGCTCTATTCGTCTGCCCGGATATGATTATAGTCAACCCGGTGCATATTTTGTGACAATTTGTATTTGGCAACGTGAATGTTTATTAGGTGAAATTCAAGAGGGGAATATTCTATTAAGCCCTTACGGTGAAGTCGTTAATTTTCATTGGTTTAATCTCATAAGAGTCTATCCTCATATTGAATTAGATTCTTTTGTCATTATGCCGAATCATCTTCATGGAATTATCATCATAAAAGAGCAGAATCAAGATCATAGTCTATCGGAAATTGTGAGAGGTTTCAAAACATTTTCCGCCCGTCGGATTAATCAACTACGTTCTGTTTCAGGAATACCTGTATGGCAAAGAGGTTATTATGAACATATTATTCGTAACGAAACAACATTCTCGAAAATTCAGGAATATATTATCAATAATCCGTCTAAGTGGGAAACCGATGAAATGCACCCATCCGCATCTTTTAAGAATTACAATAAAATCCAGATAAATTTAGATTATAAAAATGTCTTGCCGATGAA
>JBEDKD010000513.1:0-8246 GCA_041172365.1 Cyanobacteriota bacterium
GAAGAGGGTTTGTGCAATTAAGAACCTCAATACCTGCAACGCGTAGCACTATCATTTCTCTCCCTCTGCAAGGCCCGATCGCGCTTTTTTCCGCGATCAATAAGCAAAAAAAAGCCCCTGTCTTGTGACAGGAGCTCACAAACCATAAACCAAAAATATTAATCCAGGTCAGGCATAGATAGAACGGCTTCAGTCTCGCGATCAATACCCTTCTCAAAGCCAGCCACAGCAGCACGAGCGCGACCCGCGTGCCATAAATGACCCACTAAGAAGAAGAAAGACAGGATAAAGTGAGAAGCCGCTAACCAAGCACGGGGGTTAACATAGTTAAACCCGTTAACTTCAGTAATCAAACCACCCACGGAGTTAATAGAACCGTTAGGAGCATGAGTCATGTACTCAGCCGCACGGCGAATTTGCCAAGGCTGCACGTCATTACGGATCTTGTTCAGATCCAGACCATTCGTACCACGCAGGGGCTCTAACCAAGGACCTTGGAAATCCCAGAAGCGCATCGTTTCACCACCGAAGATAATTTCACCAGAGGGAGAACGCATCAGATATTTACCAAGACCAGTGGGGCCCTGTGCAGAACCAATATTCGCACCTAAGCGTTGGTCACGGACCAGGAACGTAAAAGCTTGCGCTTGAGAAGATTCCGCGTTAGTCGGACCATAGAATTCGCTGGGATAAACAGTGTTGTTAAACCAGACAAAGCAAGTGGCAATAAAAGCCATCAAAGACAACGCACCTAAACTGTAAGAAAGATAAGCTTCCCCAGACCAGATTAAAGCGCGACGAGCCCAACCAAAAGGCTTAGTCAAGATGTGCCAAACACCACCAGCAATACAGATAAAACCGATCCAAACATGACCGCCGATCACGTCTTCCATGTTATTGACACCGATCAGCCAGCCTTCGCCACCAAAAGGTGATTTAAGCAGATAACCGAAGATCACCGCGGGGTTCAATGTCGGGTTAGAAATAATCCGCACATCACCACCACCCGGAGCCCAAGTGTCATAAACACCGCCAAAGAACATGGCCTTGATCACCAACAGAAATGCACCTAAACCTAAGATGATCAGGTGATAACCGATGATGTTGGTCATCTGGTTCTTGTCCTTCCAGTCATAACCAAAGAAGTTGGAATACTGTTCCAAAATCTCAGGACCACGCACCGCGTGATAAATTCCGCCCAAACCGAGAACCGCGGAGGAAATCAGGTGCAGAACACCCACCACGAAAAAGGGGAAAATATCCGTAACTTCTCCACCTGCTCCGACACCCCAACCAATCGTCGCGATGTGGGGCATCAGAATAAAGCCCTGTTCGTACAGAGGCTTTTCAGGGATAAAGTGAGCCACCTCAAATAAGGTCATGGCTCCAGCCCAGAACACGATCAAGCCCGCGTGAGCAACGTGGGCTCCCAGCAGCTTACCGGAAAGATTAATCAGACGAGCGTTCCCAGACCACCAGGCAAACCCAGTGGATGCTTGGTCACGACCGCTTACATAGGAATTCGAGACCGTTACCACGCGGTATAACCTCCATCAAATATGGATTTCTAAATGGGGATGAAGTTGGACTTCAGATGAATTATCTCAAATCCAAATTCCGAAAATATTACACAGCATTACCACGAGGCAGAACTTCTTCACTGAATGATGAAGTTATCCTGGGGCTTGAGGTGACATCCAAGCCTCGATGCCCTCCTTGAGCAGAATTGTCTTAGTATAGAACGTTTCCCACTCAGGATCTTCGCTCGCCTCTAATTCTTGGCTCACGAAGCAATGACCTCGCGGCTTTAAGTCGACCAACGAGACTCCTAAACGTAGGTATTTCTACCTGAGTCTGGTAAACTAGGGCTTCTTTCGTGCCCCCGTTATTATCGGTACTCCGAGCAAACGGCGGTTGTTGACTCCCTTGAAATCCTCTTTTTGAAAAGACTGGCTTTCTCAGTAAGTTAACATAACTATATATTACATCTTAACTAAATTGGCAATTCACCCGCTTGAGCTAAAAAACTGTCAAATTTTATGAGTCAACAAACCAAAACTACCCGCGATCGCGTGATTCGCCAGAATGTCTTAGGCTCTCGCCGCTTCAGTAACTACTGTTGGGCCCTTATTACCAGTATGGGCGGAGTCGGTTTCCTCTTATCGGGGCTATCGAGTTACTACAAAGTGAATCTTCTCCCTTTTGCTGATCCCACTCAATTAATTTTCTTCCCCCAAGGGATCGCGATGACTTTCTATGGGGTCGCGGGAACCCTTTTCGCCCTCTATCTCTGGCTCACTATTGGCTTGGATGTGGGAGGCGGTTATAACGAATTTAATGGGACAACTGGGGATATTCTCCTTTTCCGTTGGGGTTTTCCGGGGAAAAACCGCAAAATTGAGATTCTGTCTCAAACCAAAGATGTCCAGTCTGTGCGTGTGGATATTAAGGAAGGTCTTAATCCCCGTCGTGTTATTTATCTGAAATTGAAGGATCGTCGCGAATTTCCCCTCACTCGAGTCGGACAGCCCCTCGGTTTATCGGAAGTGGAAACCCAAGCCGCGGAATTAGCCCAATTTCTCCGCGTTCCCCTCGAAGGTCTTACTTAAAGATTTTTGATGTTAGATTTTTAGAGTGATCTGTTCCCTGGCAAAACCAGGGAATAATTATGAAAATTCTCTACTTCTCGATCGCAATTGCGACCGCGATCGGCTTTAATTAAAAAGGCTGAATGATTCCAGACCTCAACCAAAATGAAACGATTGAATTTACCACATTTGCTTTTCTCTTTATTGGTCATTTCCGCATTACTTTTCACTGGTTGTAGTAGTAATTCTACGGCTAATAACACCCTGGAAAGTCCTACTCCCAAATCTGAGTCTCGTTCCCCTTCTCCTCTAGCCAAAAATACACCTCAGTCATTAAATAAGTCACCCCGTTTAGAAGGGAAAGCTACAGTTTTAATGATTATCAAAGGTTCTCCCATTACGATCGAAGTTGATGGTACTAATGCTCCCATTACCGCGGGAAATTTTATTGACTTAGTACAACGTGGTGTTTATAACGGTTTACCTTTTCATCGGGTTGTGCGTGAACCTCAGCCCTTTGTTGTCCAAGGTGGTGATCCTAAAGGTAAGGATGAAAAAGTGCCTATGGCACAATTGGGCATGAGTGGTTTTATCGACCCCGTGACGGGATCTGAGCGTCGTATTCCTTTAGAAATTAAACCCAAAGAAGGAAAAGAAATCCTCTATAGTCGCACTTTTGAAGAGGCCGGAATTAAAGATAAACCTACCTTACGTCATACTCGTGGGGCTGTCGCGATGGCTCGTGCTTATAATCCTGATTCCGCGTCTTCTCAATTTTATATTGCTTTGGCCGATTTACCTTTTTTAGATGGTAGTTATGCTGTCTTTGGAAATGTTAAAGAGGGTATGGAGACGGTTGATAAAATTCAACAGGGCGATCGGATTGAGTCCGCGAAAGTTACCGCGGGTTTAGAAAACTTAAAATAGGGAATATTGCGACAGTGCTGGTGGGTTTAATCACGATTAATTCGCCACACTTGTCGCCAACCCTATTTAATTTCATCGCGAACCTGCCCTCACAATCGCGGGAGTAATTGCCAATTTGTGTCAGGTAAGTGAGAGTCCAAATTTCAGGTTTGGCAATAATGAATTGGGCAATTTCAGCTATGATTTTCCCCTTTAATTAGGGAATGAAAAATTAATAAAGTAGTGCAGGCATCTTGCCTGCTTTGCGCGATCAGGGCGAAACGATCGCGTTTCGACTAAAGATGAGGTCTAATTTATTCCCGGTTTAGACTTCCCTATTAAGAGTTAAGAAAAACGAGAAAACGCTGTACCTCACAAGTCTGAGAATTGCTAGATCAGGTGAGCCGTTGTTTTACCACTAAGTCACTAAGGCACTAAGGACATAAAATAGAGAATCTCGAACAATCGGAGAAATTTACCCCTTTGTGTCTTGGTGTCTTGGTGGTTTATTTTATTTCCCTACATCATTACGATCGCGTTTCGACTAAAGATGAGGTCTAATTTATTCCCGGTTTAGACTTCCCTATTAAGAGTTAAGAAAAAGGAGAAAACGCTGTACCTCACAAGTATGAGAAAGGCGATACCAATCCCATAGTCAAGTTATTTAATTTCGATTCCTAAGAGGAAATCTACTGGAGTAACGATCGCGCCCTTAGTGACAGTCAAGGAAGAATAGGGCGCAAACTCTTGATTTGATCGTATCTTCGAAGTGTCTTCTTCCTTCTGCGATACAGGAGCCACCAGGTCCTGAAATTCCCTCGTCCCCAGTCCCCCCATCACTTAGTGGTAGGAGGAGTAAAACGAATTTGCCCATTTTCATCAATATCCATTTTCGCGCCAAACTTAAGCAATGCTTCCTTGGCTCGTTGACGCACCACTTTATCCCTAGATTCGTTAAAAACTTGACTCCAAGCGAGAAAACGGATTTTTTCACTCTTAGGATCGCGGCGCAAAAAAACCGCAATTCCTCGGAAAAGGGGTTCTAATGGGGCATCCGGTGTCCCTAATGTCCATTCTGCGGCTTTTTCATGGGATGCAATGGCTCCGGGCACATCTCCTAATAATAATAATTGATCTAATCCTTTAAAGCGTTGTACTTGCCATGCTTTAGGATTAATCTGAGGAGAAAGTTTCTCTAGTCCGCGATCGATTAACTTTATCGTTTTTTCCGGTTTAGCCAAATAATAGGAAATGGCCGTTGATGAGAATAAATAACTATCTACCCATCGTGGATCGTGACGAGTAATGATCTCAAAATAATCTTCACTAAGAGCATATCCCGTTACAGCACGCGCTTTGTCATCGCCAAAATACTGCAAAAATTTCAAAAATGTCCAGTCAGCCATGAGATTATCAAAGCCAAAAGTAGGAGTATTTTTAAGTAATTTTAGACGTAATGCTTCTTGTTGCACTTCTTGTTTAAAAGTGGAGACGATCGCGCTTGAGGGGGTTTCATTGTTTGAGGGGGTTTCATTACTGGACTGATACTTGAGCCAAGGCTGCGATCGCGCCATCAAGATCACAACCCCTAAAGCCCCCAAAATCATAAGAATATTCAGAGATAACCCCCAAGGAAAAGGAGGTTTAAGATGGGTGTGTAAATCCTTAGTCATAGGCTGTTACGCATTGTTAATTCCTATTAGTAGCACAGGCATTAGCCTGTAACAAGCAGAATGCTTGTCCTACTTGATGTGGTTAAAATAGATTGAGTGCTTAGGAGCGCGATAAGTCCTAGTTATCCCAGAAAAAATTTCGCAAAAAGTTGGCGATTTTGATAGACGCTAGTTAAACTGGCATATAGGACGGTATTGATGCCTTCGACTTATCTCTATTGTGATTATAGATTACTGTTAAATCTAAAATCACAATTTTTAATCCTTCAATCGAGAGCAAACTTCGATGAAATTAGCCCCAAGACATTTTTCCTTATTACAAGCGGCTCTTTTTAGTGGCGCGCTGGCAACCACAGCTTCAATTTCCCTGTTAATGCCCGGTTTCAGTCAATCCGTCCGTGCTGCCTTGCAAGATAGTCCCAAGGTAATCATTGATGAAGCGTGGCAAATTGTGAATCGGGATTTTGTCGATCCTAAGTTTAATCGTGTGGATTGGAAAGCCACTCGTCAAGAGCTATTGGGCAAAAATTATACTTCTCGCGATGAAGCTTACGCGGCCCTACGTCAAGCCTTAGAAAAATTAGATGATCCTTATACTCGTTTCATGGACCCGAAACAGTATGAGGCCTTAACTAACCAAACTTCCGGGGAATTGACGGGGGTGGGTATGAGACTAGAATTGAATGAAAAAACCAAAACCATTACTGTCGCCGAGCCTATGGAAAATTCTCCCGCGATTAAGGGAGGAATTCAAGCAGGCGATCGCATTCTAGCTATTGATGATAAGTCAACGGAAGGTATGACTGTCGCAGACGCGGCTAAACTCATTCGTGGCCCTGAAGGTACGAAAGTGCGTCTACGTTTAGCGCGTGAGAATCAACCCGACTTAACCCTGACTCTCACCAGAGCTCGTATTGAAGTCGCGGCTGTACGCTATAACTTGAGACAAGAAGGCCAACAACGTATCGGTTATATCCGTTTACAAGAGTTTAGTGCCCATGCTGGCGAACAAATGCAACGGGCTATTGTGAAACTCAAGGATCAAAAAGTTGATGGTTTTGTTTTAGATTTACGCGGCAACCCTGGTGGCTTATTACGAGTTAGTATTGATATTGCTCGAATGTGGATGGATACGGGCGCGATCGTGCGTACCGTGGATCGTCAAGGTGATGGCCAAGAAATGCGGGCTAATCGCACCGCGATCACTAATCTCCCTTTAGTCGTATTAGTAGATGATAATTCCGCGAGTGCCAGTGAGATTTTATCAGGAGCCCTCAAGGATAATAAGCGGGCAACGATTATGGGAACTCAAACCTTTGGAAAGGCTTTAGTGCAGTCGGTTCATTCCCTTTCCGATGGTTCCGGTTTAGCGGTGACGATCGCGCATTATTACACACCTAATGGCACAGATATTAGTCATAAAGGAGTGACACCGGATATTAAGGTGGAATTAACGGACGCGCAGAAACGCAAATTAATGAATAAACCTTCTCTGATCGCGACACCTGAAGATCCTTATTATTCCCGTGCTCTCTCTGTATTGAAAGGCAATGTCGGTAATCGTCCGGCCGCAGTCAAGGAGTCGATGAACATTCTGAAATAGTCTTATTTCTTGTGTGTAAGAATTGATAAGGTGGGCAATACCCACCTTTTTTTGTCAATTTTTGATCGGAGGTGGTAGACTCAGAGATCAAAAATTTTTCTTGATGAGGAAATGTGTGATGTTTCAATCCCTGATGGGGATTTGGGTTAATTGCGACCAGAGAAAGACGCGATCGCGTTGTGTTCAGAGTTTCAATCCCTGATAGGGATTTGGGTTAATTGCGACTCCTGTACTCACCCTCGATCAAGATTGTATCAGTCCCCTTCGTTTCAATCCCTGATAGGGATTTGGGTTAATTGCGACCTTTTTCAAGTGAAGTGTAGAAAAGAGTGCAAAGTTTCAATCCCTGATAGGGATTTGGGTTAATTGCGACCGAATCACCACCTTAAAATCTATCAGAGGCAAGGATATCAGTTTCAATCCCTGATAGGGATTTGGGTTAATTGCGACTTATCAAATGGTTGGTATTTAAGAGATTACCAGAGTTTCAATCCCTGATAGGGATTTGGGTTAATTGCGACTAAATATCCCTTGTTGTCGATATCTTAAAAGAGTCCGTGTTTCAATCCCTGATAGGGATTTGGGTTAATTGCGACACTAGGTTCTCTCCGTGGAATTACGGATAATAGGTTTCAATCCCTGATAGGGATTTGGGTTAATTGCGACGGGCGAGTCAATACTTGGCTGCGACTGTGGTTATGTCGTTTCAATCCCTGATAGGGATTTGGGTTAATTGCGACATTTGAGTCTGATGAGGGTTTTGACTATGTGACTATTGATTGTTTCAATCCCTGATAGGGATTTGGGTTAATTGCGACGCTGTAGCAAGTGGACAAAATTGGGGAGAATTTCCAGTCGTTTCAATCCCTGATAGGGATTTGGGTTAATTGCGACGTATTTTGGTGAAATGGCATTATAGAAAATCGGAAATTCCGTTTCAATCCCTGATAGGGATTTGGGTTAATTGCGACTTAAGCTGATCCTAATTGGTCAGAGTTTTGCCGTGGGAGAGTTTCAATCCCTGATAGGGATTTGGGTTAATTGCGACTATTTTGAGGCAGAGTCTAATCTGGTAAATCAATTGTTTCAATCCCTGATAGGGATTTGGGTTAATTGCGACTGTTCGAGTTTGGAAAGATTTTGAGTATGCGGATGTTTCAATCCCTGATAGGGATTTGGGTTAATTGCGACAATCATTGCCGCGGTTTTTGGGAGTGGATTCAAGAAAGTTTCAATCCCTGATAGGGATTTGGGTTAATTGCGACGAGAATATGTCATTGGATTCGGCTGGCAAGTCGAGTTTCAATCCCTGATAGGGATTTGGGTTAATTGCGACTTGGGCAATAAGATATCCTAAAAAAGCGGGATCTGATAATGAGGTTTCAATCCCTGATAGGGATTTGGGTTAATTGCGACCCGATTCTGTAAATTATGTAAATCAATTAATTTATTTTGAGGTTTCAATCCCTGATAGGG
>JBEDKD010000514.1:0-2535 GCA_041172365.1 Cyanobacteriota bacterium
GCTAACAAATTATCCCCAAAAATCAAACGATTATCAAAAATATCATTTTCACTCACCCGATGAGCCGCGTGATAAGACTTCTCTGGATCTTCGAGCAAAATACGAGGCTCCAATTTAGGGCGAATCTCCTTACCAATCCAGGTTAATTCTAGTCTCTGCTTCTTAGTCATAATTAATCTTGAACTCAAAAGTTAAACGGTAGGTATAGCACTTATGGGATTATGGCGGTATTCATTTCTTAGTGTCTTAGTGCCTTGGTGATAATATAGCAGTTCTGGGATTATGGAGATATAGATTTAAACAGAAAAAGCTTGACAACACTGTTTTTTTGCCTCCTCCATCTTTGTGAGAACCGCGACATCTCAAGGTGTAGGGAAACGGCACCCAAGTGTAGGGAAACGGCACTGCCGTGTCCCTACAATCAGCCTGAGACGATTAGCAATATTATTAACAAGTTGATTCATTGTATGTTCTCCATATCAAATAGTGATAGTTGTCCGATTTTGGGGGCTGTTGGCAGGTTTTCAATTTTGAGGCTGTAATCATCATATCCCCATTCACCGCGTGAAAGAATTTGTTTAGGAATTTTTTTAACTGTGAGGTTGGGGAATATGTCGGTTTTGCCTCGAAAGGCGGCACATAAAACGAGTAGGGTGCGCTCTTTTCCTACTTCTTCAGCAAGTTTTGATAATTGTTCCTGACTAAGATTTTGGGTGGTGACATAGATAAAATCGCGTTCGCTGGAGTAGCCATGTTGCCAATAAAAGGTGTCTGATGGTGAGTATCTGAAGCCTTCGATTTTACAGAGTGCTTCCGCCAACATTGCCGCGTTATAGTTTTTATTGATAACCCATTTATTTTTATCTTTTTCGAGTAGGGATGGTGCCAGGTGATAGTAGCGAAACCCGCCGCCACCTTTCCAGTTAACGGCTTTGCTAATTCCACCTTGATCTTCGCCATCAATTACTTTCTGAAGTCGGGGAATGATATGGGTATGACAATGTTCACCAAGTTCAATCATAATCCAACGTCTTCCCATTTTATGCGCGACAGCGCCCGTAGTTCCCGAACCTGCGAAGGAATCTAAAACCAAATCCTCTGGATTAGTTGCTAACTCAATAACTCGTTTGATTAAAGCTTCTGGTTTCTTTCCATTCGGAAATTTTACTCCGCCTTCTTTTGTTAAATTATTTAAAGGAAAACCTTCCCAATAAGTTCCGATTTTTTCAAGTTTTACTAATTTTTTACCTCGTTTATAAGCAACGTCTTTTAACCAAGCAATTTGATCTCGTTTATTTCCTTTGTAATAAACCGTCGTCAGTTGACCTTTAGAACGACCCGATAGAGGGATGTAATCAATACTCACTAAATCACCTAATTCTTGGGTGTTTTCAATAATCCTTGTTCTGATTGAACTTTGAGAATTAGTATCTCGAAAAATCTGATCAAAATACTTAAAATATGCTTCTTGTTCCGATAAATTCTCCCTTTGCATGATTTCAGAAATAGATTTCACTTCAACTCCTGAATGTGAATATATCTTTATGGGATTACCACTACCATCTACAATTTCTCTTTCAAATTTTCTTAGTCCGGTTGATACAAAAACTCTTGTGTATTTCCAACTTTTTTCACCTGATCGCATTTCTTCAATAAGCTCAAAAAGGTCTTCTTCTTCTAAAACTTCATTGAATTTTTGAAATTGATCTATATCTTTAGCATAGATAAGAATGTACTCAATATTTTTTTTAAGGCGTTTATCTTCACCACCACCACTAGCACCAGCCGTTTGTTTCATTTTGACGCTTATTTGATTGATAAAATTACGCCGTCCAAAAGTTTCGTCTAGTAATATTTTTGCATAAGCCATTTCGTCATCATTAAGCTGACAAAACAAAGTTCCATCTGGAGTTATTAACTTGTTGATAATTTCTAATCTTTCTCTCATTAAGGAAAGCCATGTAGAATGCTCTAAGTTGTCATCATAATGTTCAAAAGCCTGTTCTGTATTGTATGGAGGATCGATAAATACACATTTAACTTTCCCGGCAAACTCTGACTCTAAAGCCTTGAGAGCTAACAAATTATCTCCAAAAATCAAACGATTATCAAAAATATCATTTTCACTCACCCGATGAGCCGCGTGATAAGACTTCTCTGGATCTTCGAGCAAAATACGAGGCTCCAATTTGGGGCGAATCTCCTTACCAATCCAGGTTAATTCTAGTCTCGGCTTCTTAGTCATAATTAATCTTGAACTCAAAAGTTAAACTGTAGGTATAGCACTTATGGGATTATGGAGGTATTCATTTCTTAGTGTCTTAGTGCCTTGGTGGTAATACCATAAATCATTCCTCTCTTAGTGTCTTAGTGCCTTGGTGATAATATACAGCAGTTCCCGCTGTGATGAAACACGGTAGGGACACGGCAATGCCGTGTCCCTACGAGGATTGAACGATAAGTGGGTGTACCTCATAACAGCAGTTCTGGGATTATGGAGGTATAGATTTAAACAGAAAAAGCTTGACAACACTG
>JBEDKD010000515.1:0-6826 GCA_041172365.1 Cyanobacteriota bacterium
ACAGGCATCTTGCCTGTGATGGGGTTTAGCCCGTACCACATTTACATCTCATTTAAAAATGCTATATTCGTTGGGTTTCGCTACGCTCAACCCAACCTACAAAGAAATGGCGAAGGTATTGCGGGAAGAAACTCGGTTTTTCTCCTCTTCTTTTTGCTATAAATCACGATTTTTGTACTCATAAACATAGTTTCTGCATCAATCAATCTTATTTATATTTGAGTTTCATCCCTAAAATCGCCAAATTGAGAATAAGTGTTACTAAGTTAGCTATCACAATAATAATATCTTAACGCAAAATTCCGTAAAGAAACCACAGGAATATACCACTTAAAAATGTTATTAGCATTGATAGTGATACATCTTTCGCGGATCTCGTTTTCCCTGTTCTCAACATTTGAGGCAAAAACGCGATCGTCGTTAAACACGCGGCCGACAATCCTAAGAGATTAATAAAATTCATTACCCATTTCCCCTCAAATTTTATTATCATGGACTCAGTGAAGAAGGGGAGCATCCCATTTTTGTAAATAGGTAGTGGGATCTCAGAGATCCGGGCTCCATCGGGCTAGGGAGCGAGACGCTCCCACTCCAAAAAAAAGCACGATCGCGCTTCTTTCCCATTCACCCATCACCAAAAACATTGACTCAAATATTCCATCGGATCACCATTTAGGAGTATTTTTGCCTAATTTTGAGCTATTTATTTAACCGCAGATGAACGCAGATGAACACAGATTTTTATACTGATTCTGTCCCATAACGAACAGAGTTCCCTCACTTTCCCCAGATATCTATTAGTGCGTTTGTGATTCATCCACAATTTCCCCTTGAAGCACCGTAGGGGGATTAATATTGCCATTATTTTCCTCAATGGCAGGTGTTTGATTCCACAAAAACATTCCCATCATGGCATCCAATAGGCCAGAACTATTACTACCACTAACGGCAACATCAGGAACCACTCGCACCTGGCGATCGCCTATCACCTGCATTAGTTGTAATGCCGTGTAAGCCTGACTACCAAGGGCATTTACCCCGGCTTTATAGGCATCGGCTTTGGCATCTCCCGTCAGACGAATCGACTCCGCTTCACCATTAGCCTGTTCGATCGCGGCTGCGGCTTGGAGTTTAGCAATATTAACACCTTGTTCGGCTGTCACCACTTCCTTTTGAATATCAGCCAGTGCCGTTTCTCGCACCAATTCTTGACGCTGAGTTTGGGCAGTGCGCTGAGTCATATAAGTCTTTTCTTGTTCTTCCGCGATCTTGCGATCGGTCAAGGTTTGCATTAACTCAGGAGGAGGTGTAATTAAACCAATTAGGGTATCAACGGCCTGGACATCATAGGCCCGTAATGCCTGACGCACATATTCCGCGGCTTCCGCCTGACGCTCACTCCGTGCTGTGAGAAAATCGAGGATGGTGTATTCCTGAGCCGAATTGCGAAAATAGTTACCCACAATCGGACGCAACACCTGATCAACCAGATTTTGCATCGAACCTAAACGCGAAATCACCTTGGGTGCATCCATTGATCCCACATGGATAATTTGGAACACCTCCAGATCAAAGGTGAAGCCATCAAAGGAAAGCAATTTGAGGGCGGAGAGGGAGGAATCGTATCCATGTTCTCCTTGAAAGCGAGAAGTGAAATTGAGTACAATGTTGGTGGTAGGCACCAGTTCCACTTTCATAATTTTGGTGTTCAGGGGATGTTTACCCGCCTGTAACGACTCAATCCAAACGCCCTTATCTCCCCGACTGACTAGATTGCCGTGGGTAAAGGAGTCGCCGCTGACATCTCCGTGGGATTGCCCGACATAGGAAATCACTACTCCCACATAGCCGATCGGTACTTCCGTCATCGGCACTTGTTCCACCTGTACAAACCAGGGGTTGAGATTCCATGAGCCAGAGAGCATTACTTGTTCCTGTAAGCCCCTGCGTCCACCTCCATTGATGAAAGTTTGAACATTCTGAAAGTTTTCGTGGCCTGAGATCACTGGACCCGCGATTTCTCCTTCTTCTATGGGCATTCCATCCTGGGTGGTGACAATTCCGACGCGATCGGGTTGAATTGCATAAACCCTCAGTTGCTCTGGTGTCATACCATGTGTGGTGGCATCGCGTGAGGTAATGACTGTAAATAAAGCTGTGTTGATGCGATAGGTCCCTGTCGTCAATACCGCTAACTGTCGTCCTTTTTCACCACCGTTGGTGAGAAATTCGCGGGCATTTTGGAAGTTTTCGCTCTCTACGACTTTGCCTAAAATACGATTGGGGGGAATTGATGCGCCATCGTTCGCGATAATGAGTCCGATTTTATCTTGGGGAATAATGATGACGGACTCTTTGTGTATGTTGTATTGCCAGGGAAAGTAGCCAAAGTGCCAACCCGGAGGGAGAGTATCGGCTTGCAAACCGGCTTCTCCATTGAGCGCGAGCAGTCTTCCCGCGGGGAGACTTTTGGAGGAGAATTTTTTGGTGACAATTCCGACTTCGCGATCGGCAATTACGATCAAACCCGCTACCCAGCCCACCTTGGGCAGAAAGATGAGGATGAGTATCACAGTCCCCAGAGGATATACCCATACAGGGAAGTCAGGGATCTGAGCTTGTATCGGTTGTAGCTCTTGCTGTTGAATAGATGGTGAATTGGTTTGAGAGGGATTGGTTTTTTGAGTCTGGGCTGTGGCGGGTGTTGCTACAGTGGTTATCACATTTGCTAGTACAAAGGATAGAGTCAGGGGCAAAAACTGTCGCAGAAACTTGAATTTCATCATGGTTTTATTTCCTTATTAATCATCAAAACTTCGACTTGCTGTAACTGATACATCTCAAGGTGCTTTAGCTCCGATTAATGATGCCAATGGGAAAAAGTCTTGTACAGAAACAGTTGCGTTGGGTTTCACGAGGTTCAACCCAACCTACTGTTGCGTAACTTTTCCGAAATGGGATTAATAAATGTTTTCCTTAATAATAACGTTATCTCTTTGAGTTGGAAAATTATGGCTGTTTCCATGTTTTTATTCGCTTTTCCATCTGATGCTGAAGAATTATGTTAAACGTTACATAACTTTACATTTTGGTGGTTTTAAACAGATAGAGCGGTTCGTGGTTGGGATCTATGGTTGAAATATCTCTTTTACAAGGAGATAAGCAGTATCACAAAAATATCAAAAAGTCAATACTATATATAAATAATATAATAACCCCCCTTGTGAAGGCAGGGCTAATTCATTCTCTCCAAGTCATAAGGGTTAAAACCTGTGTCTCATAGCTAAAAAGTCCTCGCATACTATATATTCGTATTTGAGTCGGTTTTAACCGACTTTTGCTATTAGACAGGGACTTAAGTCCCTGACGGATTGTGGAAGAATGAAACAGCCCAGTCCTTATCAAGGGAGGTTAGGGGGATCAAAATAATAGGAAACTTCCTTAGAGAGAAGAACCCAAACCCGCGTAAGCGCCGTAGAAGAAAATACCAAGAATCGTCAAAGCACCAAGTCCCGCGACAGTAGCAACAATCCACAAAGGAATTCGGCCTGATTGCAGCACAATTTTTACCTCTTACTTCAAAAACACAACCAAAGAAAAATTAAATCAAAAGGTTTTAGAGTTGAGATTTTAGACTTTAGAAGTTTGTACATAGAATCTAAAATCTAAAATCCTGACATCTAAAATCGTCCCAGTACCAATTAGTTAAAGAAATAACTGGAAAAGAGAACACCGAGGACAAAAACAAGTAAAAGCCCCAAATACAGAGAAGTCCGATTTAACTCCACTTCTTGACGATTTGGGTTGGGAAGACGTTCAGGCATGATATTCTCCTATCGTTGAACAAATTGCATGGCCGCGATCGCGCCCAAGAAGAAAATAGTAGGAACCGCGAGGGTATGAACGGCCAACCATCTCACCGTAAAAATCGGATAAGAAATAGGCTCATTCGGGGTTCTGCTCGTCATCTTGTCAAACTCCTTTTCAATTACTTAGCAATGAAATCTTTGATTTGGTTTTTGGATTCAAAGCGATTAGAGACAATGGGAACCTGTTCACGCGTTTGAGTAAAATACTCATTGGGGCGAGGGGTCCCAAAAGCATCATAAGCCAGGCCCGTACTCACAAACAACCAACCCGCGATAAACAACGCGGGGATGGTGATGCTGTGGATCACCCAGTAACGAATACTCGTAATAATGTCACCAAACGGACGTTCGCCTGTAGTACCCGACATTGATAGTCCTCCTTCAACAACAGCACTGAATCTAAATTTGATTCTACTATTAAGCGGCTTGCGCTGATCCCTGATATTTGAGCAGAATTCCATTTTGGCCAATAATGAAACCTTGCTCAGGTGTCAGAAACAAAATTTTGTACAAATTCGCGGGGACATTTTCCACATCCCTGTCTTTTTGCCAAGTTTTGCCCCCATCCACACTGGAAAGTAAATTACCACTACCCCCCGCGACCCATATTTCATTGGGAGTACGATAGGCTAAATCTAATAATCCCCAACTCGCGGCGCGATCGGGTTTAAAGGGTTTGCCCCATTCTCCCAACTTTTCGGGATCGCTAAATTGGACTTGGCCTCCGCGCTCCAACATCCATAACCGTCCATCCAAACCAAAACCCATGCTTTGCAGACGGCGAGAACTATTGCGGTTATAGGGATTCCAGTTATTTTGCCCCGGTTCCCAGATCGCGTAAAAACTCCCTTGAGAGGATACCGCGATATATTTCCCATCGGGGGAGCGAGTTATATTGCGAACTACCCCAAACGCGTCTTCGACTAAGGCTTTCCACGTCTTACCGCCATCTATGGTTTTATAGATCGCGCCCACATCCGTTGTTAATTCCGCGCTATGGGAACTAATAGCCGCGATCGAACTAGGAGAACCTGGTAATTTACTACTAAGAGGAATACGAGTCCAAGACTTGCCCTGATCTTCGGTATGTAAGATCAACCCAGGCTGTCCCACAATCCAACCTTCATCACCCGAAAAACTGATGGATGAAAGACGATAACGGGGATCATCCAGATCCAAACCTACTTGTTTCCAGGTATTTCCGGCATCCTTCGTTTCAAACAAAGTCGCCTCACTGCCAACCAACCAACCATGTTGAGAGTTACCAGTAAAGGCCAAATCTAACAAATTCGCCTTAGTGGGCAAAGTAATAACTTGCCAGGGGTTAGAACTTGTCGAGGGAATAGTGCTGCATCCCATACACAATAAAAGAACAGCACTTAATAAAATCGTAAATCGCTTCCAGAACTTCACAATTTTTTTACTGTAAACCGTACAAACTAAGTAACAACAGGAACCCAAGGGCCAAGCCACCAAAAATTAGCAAATTTTTTTGGGAAGCCGTCAAATTATTAACGCCCAAACCATAACCCAGATTTTCCTTAAATCCAGAGGGCCCCTCTTCAGCACCAATATTTTTAAATTGGGCTTTCGGAGCACTACAAACCGGACATCGCCATTTCTGGGGGATGTCCCCAAAAGCCGTTCCAGGGGCAATATTTCCCTGGGAATAACCCTCTTTTGGTTCGTAAATATAACCACAGGCTTGACAGACATATCTGTCTAGCTCTTGTACTTCAGTGGTGCGATCGCTCATATTCCAATAAGAGAGCCCATAATGTCTTACTACAATCGGGGTTTTACTGGTTTTCCACTGGCAACAACCCCTTTTTCCTAGCATACCACAAGCAATAGACCTGAAAATGCCCGCGATCGCGCTCCATCCTCCCCCCTAAAAATGCAAAGCTGTTTCTTTCTCACCCAAAAGTCCTACTGTAGTCGCTGTACCGAACTCTTTGATACCCACGGAAAAATAATATAAACCCGCCCCATCCCCTATTCAAATGCTAATTTACAGTCGGGTTTAAGGGACTTTTGTGATGAGCCACAGACTTTAGTCCCTGACAGACGATCGCGTCCTAAACAGGCCAGCCCTAAAAAAAAGGGTGGACTGGCAAAAAAGGGGAAACAATGAATATAACTTAAGGTCGATGACTGCGACGAATTTCTGTAATTTGATCCGCAATTTGTAACAAAGAAGAAGGCATTTCCGGCCCCGTCAAAATAATATCAATATGACGAGGACATTTGTGCAACATTTCCAACACTTCCACCTCTGGAATTAAACCCAAATTAATCGCGACACTTAACTCATCTAAAACCACAAGAGAATAACGCCCTTGCAAAATAACATCCCTCGTCCACTCCCACAAACTCCGTAGAGATTGCATTTGTCCCTCATCCAAATGGGGAGTATCAATACAACGGGGCAAATCACAACGAATCCAGTCCAAATATTCCCCTAACCTCACCGGATGCTCCACCCCTTGACAAATACCTCCCTTAAGAAACTGCACCACTAATACCGGAGTCCCATGTCCCGCGATCCGAAGGGCCTGGGCCATCACACTGGTAAAAAAAGTGCGCTGAGTAGAGGTAAACACCTGTACCAATCCTTCAACGGTATAAGGAAGTGTGGAGGCAAAATTGAGGGTAGGGGTTTCTAACTGGGCAACCATAAGGCTTTTCTGTTGTTGTGACAAGTTTGATGAGTGAATCTTATCTTGCCATAATTTTAGCTTCTTTGACAATATATAGCGTAGAAAGGGGCTTTCTGCCCCAATAAAACACTAAATATATGCCCCCTCTCTTTGTGAGAAGTGATGGAAAGGCGTACATATAGCAGTCGCCCGGATAGTTAGGACAATTTGGCATCGCGCTTGCACGGCGACTTTATAAATAATTGGGCTGGGTATATTTATTTGTGGCCCAAAGATCCCCACCCCCAATTAGGGTTT
>JBEDKD010000516.1:0-13066 GCA_041172365.1 Cyanobacteriota bacterium
AAAAATACGGGATGCTAAAAGCCGATTAATACGAAATTTCAGATGTTCCAGTGCCCTGTTGTAAATCATTTAGACTTTTTTGCTCGCCCTATTACAGGCAAGCTCCTTAGTATCGGAAGAGGGAATGGCTAATAGAGAAGAAGGAATAGATAATAGGTAATGGGTAATTGACAGTTGACAGTTGACAGTTGACAGTTGACAATTATCAATTAATTGACTTACGCACTGCAAGGGCCGCATAAGGGTTTGAGCTTGTCGCTCAACGGAATCGCGTAATTTACACCGTGTGTAAGTCCTAAATTATCAACTGTCAACTGTCAACTGTCAACTGTCAACTTCCTTCTTCCCTCTTCCTTCTTCCTTCTATTTCCGTTTAGTGGATGCTTTCTTTTTAGAGTCTTTTTCGGATTTTTTCAGGGCTTTCTCCGCGGCAATTTTGGCTAATTTAGCTTGTTCTTTTTCTTCCGCGATCTTATCCAAATAATAATGATAATCTCCTAAATACACCCGAAATTCGCCATCCCGAACTTCGACAATTTTATTCGCGACTTGGGAAATAAAATAACGATCGTGGGAAACAATGATCGCGGTACCATCATAATGCGTTAATGATTCTTCTAACATCTCCTTCGCGGGAATGTCTAAATGATTTGTCGGTTCATCTAAAATCAGTAAATTCGCGGGACGTAATAGCATTTTCGCGAGGGCTAAACGGGCTTTTTCTCCCCCACTTAATGCTCCTACTTCTTTAAAGACTGTATCCCCACTAAAGAGAAAACGTCCTAATAATGTCCGTACTTCTTCATTTTTCCATTCGGGTACTTCATCATGGATGGTTTCCATGACACTTTTTGTTAAGTCTAATGCTTCCGCTTGGTTTTGTTCAAAATAACCAGGGATGACGTTATGATCTCCGAGTTTGACTGTCCCTTCTGTCGCGTCTCCTAAACCCATAATTAAGCGTAAAAGTGTCGATTTTCCGCAACCGTTGGGTCCTAAAAACGCGACGCGATCGCCCCTTTCTATTAATAAATCGGCTCCGCAAAAGAGAATGGTATCATCATAAGTATAGGTCAAATCGTCGATGATTACGACTTCTCGGCCACTGCGAGGCGCGGGGGGAAAACGAAAATGTAATGTTCTTAAACTACCCGTCGGTGCTTCAATTCGCTCAATTTTGTCTAATTGTTTCTCACGACTTTTTGCTTGGGTACTGCGAGTAGCACTGGCACGAAATCGCTCGACAAAAACCTGTTGTTTCTCTAATTCTTTCTGTTGACGTTCGTAGGCACTTAATTGAGCGAGTTTTGCTTCTTCTTTTTGTTGTAAATAGGATGAATAATTTCCTAAATAAGTTGTCGAAACGCCATGTTCTGTCTCGACTATTTGCGTACACAGCCGATCTAAAAATTCCCGGTCATGGGAAACTATTACCATTGGCGTTGTTAAGTTTTTGAGATAATTTTCTAACCATTCAATTGTCTCTAAGTCTAAGTGGTTAGTCGGTTCGTCTAAGAGCAACAGATCGGGTTTTTGCAGGAGGATTTTACCTAAACTCATCCGCATTTGCCAACCGCCACTAAAGGCACTGACAAGGCGATCGCCGTCTTCTAATTGAAATCCCAGTTCGGGTAACATTTTCTCAATTTGAGACTCTAAACTATAACCATCTAAAGCTTCAAATCTCCGTTGAAGTCTATCTAATTTATGAATTAAATGATCGAGTTCTTCTGGTGTCACGTTTTCCATTTCCCGTGGCACTTGTAATAATGCTTCGTGGGTTTCGCTGGCTTCTTTAAAAACTGTCCAAAATTCTTCGCGTACTGTTCGTGATGGATCAACGTCAAATTCTTGAGTTAAATAGGCAATATGTAAAGACGCGGGGCGAATGACTTCCCCCGTTGTCGGTTCCACTTCTCCCGCGATAATTTTTAATTGGGTTGATTTTCCTGCACCGTTGACTCCCACTAACCCAATGCGATCGCCCACTTTTACTTCCCAGTTAACATCTTTGAGGACGACACCTGTCGGGTATATCTTACTGATATGCTCTAATCGCAACATTTTTATATTTTCGTTTTTGGTTTGTGATTAACCTTTGACTAAATATGACAAAGGTCTTGTTCAATCTTAACAAATTTTAACGACGCGTTATTGTTTATTTTGGGGTTGGGGGGATCAGGGGAATCGGGGGGTGCTGAAACGGTTGAAATGCCAGAAATTCGCTCCAAGGTATCCGTAATTATACTTAGTTCCCTGGCTGATGTGACTGGTATCACAGGGATGTAGAGACTAGGATCAATCGGAGATATCCGTATTATCACAGAGAAAACCCTCCTCTCGTCACGCAGATATCCGTAAAAATACGGCAAGATAGAGATATAGGAAGTTAACAAACGAACTAACGAACTAACAGACTAATAAACTAAAAAAAATTTAGGAGGAAAGGGAGATGAAATACGGAATTTTAGCCACAACAGTCTTAATTATCGGTATTGGCGTTGTTTCTCCCGTTAAAGCAGAAAATCCCGCGCAGGTGAAACAGTTATTGGAAACGAAGCAATGTCAGGGTTGCGATTTGAGTGGAGTTAACCTCAAGGGTATTGATTTAAAGGGTGCTAATCTTAAAGGTGCGAATCTTAATGAGGCTAATTTAGATCATGCTAATCTTTCTCAAGCTCAATTGCAAGGGGCGACTCTGATTACAACGACGCTTCACTCGGCTAATTTGGAGAAGGCTGATTTTAGTGGTGCTAATCTCAGTCTGACGGGTATGGTGGCGGCTAATCTGAAAAATGCTAATTTTAATTTGGCTAATTTGGTAGGGGCTAATTTGGAAGGGGCTAATTTACAAGGGGCTAATTTAAAAAATGTCCGTCAGTCTGTGGTGGGTTTAGGTGAAGTTAAGTTAAAAAATGGTAGTTTATATGGCATTGATGTGATGGGAGTCAATCTCAGAAATGCGGACTTAACCAGTGCCAATTTGTTTGGTGCTAATTTAATGGGTGCGGATTTAACTAATACCAATTTGACCAATGCTAATATGACTAATGTGGATTTGCGATATACTTTGGTTGAGCCTAATAAAGGTCGATTTTCCCATTAACTAAAAAAATCAAATCTTGACTATTACTCCTCCCTAGACGATCGCGCCCCCCAAATCGTTTTTTTCCTGATTTCGGTTCCCCACCCAATCACATTCAAAAACTCGGTTTCTGCCAGCCAACGCGATCGCGTTTTCTTTGGGATTCAGGCTTGAGACTCGGTTAGGGATACAAACTGTACTCCTTCATAGATATCGCTCAGAGAAAATTCCACTCCCAGGGAAGTTAAAGAAATGGAGTCGGTTTCGGTTTCAAATTCTTGAAATAACCATTTTCTTGATTCGTTTTTGATATATTGTTGAACTAAAAATTGATATTGATCAACCAGGAGATACTCACAAAAATCAGGAAGAGAACGATATAAATGAAATTTCTCGTTTCGCTCAAATTCCTGAGTAGATTGAGAAAGAACTTCTACAATTAAAACCGGATTTAAAACCTCATCAACGCGTCCTTCTGTAAAAATCGGATTACCGGAAATTACCATGATATCGGGATAAGTCCCCCGCGAATATTGAGGTATCCATAAACGCAAATCACTCATAAAAGGTTCTGCTTTTTTCCCCCGTAAGGCAGATTTTAAATAGGTATAGATATTACCTATGATCCGGTTATGATTAATTGTGCCACCTGTGATAGCTACAATCTTTCCATCGTGGTATTCATTTCTAAACTCTGCCGTTTCTTCTGAGAGTCGATACTCTTGGGGGGTATAGGTTTGTTGTCGTGTTTGGACTAACATTTTGATCTCAACCTAGAGGAAATTTTTCATAAGGAATGGAAATTATAGTGCGTCTAAATGATTTGTACAATTAAGGTAGGGGCAATCCCCCCGTGGTTGCCCCCCCTGCCCCTGCGGGCGGGGGTTTAGGGGTAGGCACGGGGGCGCTACCCCTACAAATCTGTATGAATGATTTAGACTTGCTATAAATAACTTGACTATTGGGTTGGTAGTGGAGCCCATAATTGCCCGAAAGCAGGCAAGATGCCTGCACTACTTTATGAAATTTTCATTCCTAACAAGGTCCCAGGGTTAATTAATGATGATAACATAATTATCACCGAGGGATCACGATCGCGCTAATTGTGGTCAATTCGCATAATAGACAGAAACCCGGTTGATCGGGTAAAAACGATCATTTTTATCCGAGAGAATGACAAAAAAACCGAGTTTCAACCGGGTGATTTTGCGATTTCAATGATTGAGATTTTCCAAAGGACAATCACAATTTTTTGTCCCTAACCAAATTTGACCTACCTGTTTCAATGCCAACATAATCGGCTGAAGTTCTCTACCCTTTTCGGTGAGGGAATACTCCACCCGTGGGGGAATTTCTGGATAAACAGTTCTCTGAATTAATCCATATTTTTCTAATTCCCGCAGTCGCATTGTCAGGGTTTTAGAACTGATTCCGGGTAAGGCTTCTAAGAGTTCATGGGTGCGATGATCGCGACTAAAAAGCTCCTTAAGAATCAATACAGACCATTTACTCCCCAACAATTCTAACATAAATTGAATCGGACAACTCTTGTCCAAACATTCTTCTGTTAATAACCCCGCAGGGGGCTGTCTAAAACTGGCTTTCATTTTCATATTGATGACCCACGGATGAAACTTCAATCTTTTTTAAGAATACCTCTAATCCCAAATAGGATAACATTTTTTTCCTTTGGGATACTAAGTATCCTAATTGTGCCTATCTTGTAATTAAGAGAGAAAGTAATAAAATGGAAACAGAGTTAAAGAATAACTCTATCTTAAACAACAATCGTAAAGACGACCAGAAAAACTCAATAAGAATTAAGGATTATCTATGAGGGATCAAGTTTAATTGTATCCTAGGAGGATATCTTTATATCATAAAATAGGGTTTTCTGTCAATAAATCTTTACGTTACGACATAATTACTGCAACAAAAGTTCATTAAGAAAGTTTGCGAAAAAAAAACTTGAGGGAACCGGAAGTCAAATAAGTGCATAAAGACAGATGCAATGAGACGGGTGAACTCAGACCGAAGCTGAAAATTAGAGGAAAGAACTCATGCTAGAACCAGCAATTAGTGGATTAGGAACCAGAACCACCCATAATAAAGAACAAGCCCTAGTGCTTTGGTTTGAAGAAGTAGGGATTTCAGATATTCCCCTGGTAGGGGGTAAAAATGCTTCTTTGGGAGAAATGATTCAACAGTTAACTCCCAAAGGTGTGAGTGTTCCTAATGGCTTTGCTACTACCGCCTATGCCTATCGTTATTTTGTTAAATCCGCGGGTTTAGAGGTGAAGTTACGGGAACTATTTTCCGACTTAGATGTAGAAGACGTTAATAACCTACGACAACGGGGTAAGAAAGCACGGGCTTTAATTTTAGAAACACCTTTCCCAGAAGACTTAAATACCGCGATCGTCAATGCCTATGAAAAAATGTGCGATCGCTATGGCAAAGACACAGACTGTGCAGTACGTTCATCCGCGACCGCGGAAGACTTACCGGATGCCAGTTTTGCTGGTCAACAAGAAACCTACCTCAACGTCTATGGGGCAGAAGGTATTTTAGAATGCTGTCATAAATGCTTCGCCTCCATCTTTACCGATCGCGCCATTTCCTACCGCACCATTAAAGGATTCGATCACTTCGATGTCGCGCTATCCGTTGGTGTACAGAAAATGGTACGTTCCGACTTAGCCACCTCCGGCGTAATCTTCTCCATTGACACAGAAACCGGGTTTAAAAACGCGACCCTTGTCACCGCGGCCTATGGTTTAGGGGAAAACGTGGTACAGGGTGCCGTCAACCCCGATGAATACTTCGTATTTAAACCCACATTAAAAGAAGGATTCCGGCCGATCCTAGAAAAACGCCTGGGATCGAAAGAACTAAAGATGGTATACGACATCGGCGGTTCCAAACTAACCAAAAACGTATCCGTTCCCGTCTCCGAACGCGGCAAATATGCCCTCAGTGACGATGAAATTCTCCAATTAGCCCGTTGGACCGTGCAGATCGAAGATCACTATTCCGCATCCCGTGGTAGTTATACCCCGATGGATATTGAATGGGCGAAAGACGGTTTAACTGGTGAATTGTTCATCGTGCAGGCACGTCCTGAAACGGTACAATCACAAAAATCCGGTAGTGTACTCAGATCCTATAAACTCCAAGGTACTAGCAATGTCTTAATCGCAGGACGCGCCGTTGGTGAAATGATTGGCCAAGGCAAAGCGCGGGTGATTCTGGATGTTCATAAAATTGATGAATTCCAAGCGGGTGAAGTCCTCGTTACCAATAAGACGGACCCAGACTGGGAACCCATTATGAAGAAAGCCAGCGCGATCGTCACCAACCAAGGGGGACGGACCTGCCACGCGGCGATTATTGCACGGGAAATGGGTATCCCCGCGATCGTTGGTTGCGGCGACGCGACACAGGTGCTCAAAAATGGTCAAGAAGTGACGATATCCTGTTCCGAAGGGGAAGAAGGAAAGGTTTATGAAGGTTTAGTACCCTTTGAAGTCCAAGAAACAGCCCTTGGTAATTTACCCCGCACCAAGACACAAATCTTGATGAATGTGGGCAACCCCGAAGAAGCCTTTAGTTTATCCGCGATTCCCTGTGACGGTGTTGGGTTAGCCCGTTTAGAATTCATTATCGCGAACCATATTAAAGCGCACCCCTTAGCATTAATTAAATTTGACCAATTAGAAGATGAATCCGTCAAACGGGAAATTGCCGAATTAACCGCGTTATATCCCCATAAACCAGATTTCTTTACCGATAAATTAGCTCATGGTATTGGTATGATCGCGGCCGCGTTCTATCCTAATCCTGTAATTGTACGGATGAGCGATTTCAAGAGTAATGAATACGCGAATCTATTAGGCGGTCGTCAATTTGAACCCAAGGAAGAAAACCCCATGATTGGGTGGCGGGGAGCTTCTCGCTATTATGATCCTAATTATCGTGAAGCCTATGCCCTTGAATGTAAGGCATTAAAGCGGGTACGCGATGAAATGGGATTAACCAATGTCGTTCCCATGATTCCCTTCTGTCGCACACCCGATGAAGGTCGCAAAGTGTTAGCAGAAATGGAAAAACACGGCTTGAAAAAAGGTGTTAATGGTCTGCAAATCTATGTGATGTGCGAATTACCGAGTAATGTAATTTTCGCCGATGAATTTGCCGAAGTATTTGATGGTTTCTCCATTGGTTCTAATGATTTAACGCAGTTAACATTAGGCTTAGATCGTGACTCAGCATTAGTCGCGCATATCTTTGACGAACGCAATGAAGCAGTAAAACGGATGGTACAAATCGCGATTAAGGCCGCGAAGAAATATAATCGCAAGATTGGTATTTGTGGTCAAGCGCCTAGTGATTATCCTGAGTTTGCTCGTTTCTTGGTTGAGTTAGGGATTGATTCAATGAGTTTGAATCCCGATTCTGTGATTAAGACGATTTTGGATATTGCGAAGATGGAAGAGTCCAATGTAGCAGTGGATTTGGCAATGGATATCGCCCATGCCAGATAAGGTTTAAGTTTGTTTGAAATCTGAATGTATTATGTTTGGCCGGTTTCTTATTTTGAGAAACCGGTTTTTTTGGTGATTAACTGTAGGTTGGGTTGAGCGTAGCGAAACCCAACGAATCTTTTGGGTTTCCGATATGTTGGGTTGGGGGGCATCTCAAAGAAGCCAATAGCAATCCCATAAATGAGTCGTCACAAATTTATAGAAGACTATAGGGAGAGATTTTGATTTGAAACCGCAGATATAGTAGGGACACGGCAATGCCGTGTCCCTACGAGGATTGAACGATAAGGGTACGCGATATAGGCGAAGCCTTCCCGTAGGGTACGCAGATAAACGCAGATAGGGAAAAATCATCGCGTCTTTTCGTTGTCCGTGAGGAAATCTCAGAAAACCAGTCCTCTGACGGTCCGAACTAAACACTACGATTCGCGTGCATTGACGCACCGGAAATTAAACAACCCCTAGGAATTGAAAACCCGGATTATCTCAAAAAGCTACTTGATGAAGCTGGAGGGAAAGTGAAACTTAACATTACCACCACCGCCGCAGTGTCGCAGAAGTCTGGACAAGAGGGGGATTAATTCAAAGCAGAATGGTAGCTGAGGGTATGGCCTTTGCTTACGATCAATATAAGAAAGACTGTCCCCACTGGGACGCGGTGGAAAGTTCCGAACAATACGCGATCGATAGACACTTAGGAGTCTGGAAAGATCCTAATTTTCCGCGTCCCTGGGATTACCGCAAAAATACTAAATGATAAAGAAGCGCGATCGGACTAGGGAACGGGTTTTGGGTGATGGGTGAGAAGCTTCTCACCACCACCATCAACCAACCATCAATCATCAAAGACGCGATCGCGATGTAACACAACTATCACCACCGCGAGAAGTCGATGATTTTTGAAAGATTTTAATGGAGAAGGATAAAGTCAAATTTTTCTTTAAATCACCATATTGTCGTGGCGGCGGTAAAGCTCCCTCCTATTAGGCCATCTAAGTCACTTTGCAAATTTTGTAAGGATGTAACTGAGCTACTAGAATCAAAGATTAGGGACTCTAAGTCACTTTGAAAATTTTGTAAGGATGTAACTGAGCTAGATGATGTACTACCTAATATGTCTCCCCCAAAATCTTTAAACTTAAAAGCCATATCTATTAACCCCCCTAATGGCTTAAAAGAATCTGCATCAGGTGACATCCGAATTCCTGTACTCACCTCATAAGCAAAATGTTGACAATTATTGTTTATAATGTGATATTCAGTGTCCTCATATTTAGGACGAACCGCTTTAACTCGCTCTTTAATTTGTTCAGTTGTTAGAGAGTAAATTTCCTGGTGAACCTGATAAATAGGGGGTTTGTGAGTAACAGGATGATATTCTACAGTCTTTAAATTAATGGCAATAATTTTGCACAAATTTTTGAGAGAGCGTTCATCTTTTATTGCTATTAATTCAACAGAATTATAGCGATCAAAAACAACTCCACAATGAGGAGTATCGTTTCCTGATAATTTTACAATGGTTCCTGGCGGAACATCAAAAGATTTTGTACTCATTTTTTACTCCTGCAATTGATCTAAATTCTACTTAATTTATCCACATTGCCTTCTTCTGTTTCCCTTGGCTTTCTTCAACCAACGGACACAAGATAAACTATCTCACTCTTTACTGCATTACTGCTTTAATCCTTAACAATTTGTAACGCATACCGTCTAGGACTCTCCCGCGATATTCCTTCATCCATATAGGGAAATGGGCTTCATCCCATAGAGCGATTAACTGGTCTTTCTCATAACACAGTTATTAATTTGTCAACCCCTAGCCCTTCCCATAAAATCAACGCTTAAACATGGCATCTTAGAATACTAAATAACATCATCTTGCTATGCTTTGTTTTTGCGAGGGGGTGACAGAACGGCTGAAAGGTTTATTGTTTCGTTGACCCGGCCGATCCGTTGCTGTGTAAGGGTTTCAGCTATTTTTAGGGGAAGATTTGTCCAAGCAATTGACGAGATTCTCATACCCCGTCGCAAAAGGCTTCTTGACACCTTGCTGTATATGGGTTTTAATTAGGGTGCCTCCCTACTCGTTAGGGAAATTAGTTGAATGGAAACATTTTTATAGGTGGTGTAGGTGAAAGCTATCATGCCATGCCGCCCCTCCCTACTCGTTAGGGAAATTAGTTGAATGGAAACAAATATTGTTCACTCTTTTTGTTGTGAGATATTTTGCTCCCTACTCGTTAGGGAAATTAGTTGAATGGAAACTTTTGAACACTTTGCAGCGTAAGTGCAAATTGTTTCGCTCCCTACTCGTTAGGGAAATTAGTTGAATGGAAACGTGACAATAACACAGTCATCGTCAGCTAAATAGCTAAACTCCCTACTCGTTAGGGAAATTAGTTGAATGGAAACAAAGCATTTAAAGCTTTGTGTGGCAGGTCTAACCGTAAAACCTCCCTACTCGTTAGGGAAATTAGTTGAATGGAAACCCAGTAACATCCCAGACGGACTTTTTACCAATTGATTTATGGCTCCCTACTCGTTAGGGAAATTAGTTGAATGGAAACAGCCAATTGACTAAAGTTTTATTGAATACCTGAACCTCCCTACTCGTTAGGGAAATTAGTTGAATGGAAACATTTATGGTAGTTAGGTGTATACCTATACTTACTCCCCTCCCTACTCGTTAGGGAAATTAGTTGAATGGAAACTCAAAAGCTTGACGAGCGAATTCTTCCATGATCGCCTCCCTACTCGTTAGGGAAATTAGTTGAATGGAAACCTTGACCTGTCTTCGATCACATTCCAAAATGTGACAATTTGCCTCCCTACTCGTTAGGGAAATTAGTTGAATGGAAACTGCCCCATGTTCTCCTTATAGCCAGCTAATGTCTTGCTCCCTACTCGTTAGGGAAATTAGTTGAATGGAAACCCTCACTGTTGGTATCCTTGCGCTGTAACAGCACTACCGATCTCCCTACTCGTTAGGGAAATTAGTTGAATGGAAACGATGCTACCGATTCGATCAGATTTTCTCTCACTTCTCCCTACTCGTTAGGGAAATTAGTTGAATGGAAACAAGTAAGCCAGCTCGGACTTTGGGAGTTTGCCTTTGCTCCCTACTCGTTAGGGAAATTAGTTGAATGGAAACACGCAATTTGCATACCAGACAGTAAAGGCTTCGCCGTAATCGACGACTCCCTACTCGTTAGGGAAATTAGTTGAATGGAAACGATCCGTCGTCCTCAACCATTAAGAAACCGACTACCCATTGTTTCTCATACCTCTGATGCCGTAAGGCGATAAAAAAAAGTGTCCTACTCGACAGGACACTTTTTTATTAATCATTATCGTCATCATCATCGTCTAAACCTTCAAACCTTTCTCGCAAACTGATAATTTTACTATTAGCCATTCTCTTAATTAAATCGAGGCAAGCCAAACAATCCGCGATCGCGTTATGCCCACCATTTAAAGATTGCCATTTGTAATCTTGATAATAACTACTCCATTCTCCATAAAAATGCGCGTACATTTCCATCGCACAATGGGACTTTTTTTTTTAAATAAAGAATGCTCTTGTGCTCCCTACTCGTTAGGGAAATTAGTTGAAGAAAAAAATAATATTTGCCTGATTTTTTCCTTTCTATAGTCATTTCAACTAACATTGAGAAATTAAAAAAAACAGTCACAGTAAGAATTTCCTAGATTTAACCCGTCTCATTTTAATTGGGAATGACTATACACCGAAAAAGACATAATTTCTGTCAAATTATTAATCATTTTTAGGTAATGGGTAACAAACTAATACCCATTATCCATTACCTATTCCCCATTCCCTTTTACAGGTATTGTCATCACAAACTCTGCACCGTTACCCAAAGACGAATTGACTTCTAAAGTCCCCCCATGTCTCTCAACCACAATCGAATAGGAAATTGCCAACCCTAAACCCGTACCCTTATTAACAGGCTTAGTCGTGAAGAAATTATCAAAAATTTTCTCTTTAACTTCCTCCGTCATCCCCACACCATTATCCTTAATAGAAATAACAACAAATTGACCATCATCAGATAATCGAGTCTTGATTAAAATACAGTTTCCGTATGATTCTATTTCCGCAAAGCTATGGTTTTGATTTAACTCCTCTAACCCATCAATAGCATTAGACAGCAAATTCATAAACACTTGATTAAGCTGTCCGACATAACATTCCACCATCGGAATTTTTCCATACTCTTTGATAATTTTAATCGCGGGGCGTGTTTCATTAGCCTTAAGTCGATACTTCAGAATCATTAATGTGCTATCAATGCCGTCGTGAAGATTAAAGGCCACAGGAGAAGCACTATCAGAACGCGAAAAGGTTCTGAGACTGGTGCTAATATCCTGAATACGAATTACACCCTCCCTCATGGAATTAATTAGTTTAGGGAAATCTTCACGAATGTAGTCTAAATCAATGGCATCTATTTGCTGTTGAAGCTCCGGTTTTAGTTGGGGAAACTCCCCTTGATAGATGTCAATTAAACTGAATAAATCGTTGAGATAATCTAAAGCAGGTTGAAGATTTCCCGATAGAAAACTTACCGGATTATTGATTTCATGGCCAACTCCGGCAACTAACTGCCCTAGCATCGACATTTTTTCACTTTGAACAAGCTGCATTTGCGACTGTTGTAAATCAGAAATTGCCTGTGAGAGTGCGGTATTTGCTTTCTGAAGTTCCTGAGTTCTTTCTGTTACTCTTGCTTCTAAAATTTGATGCTCTTTTTCTAGGGATTTTTCTCGATCGCGCATATTTTCGAGAATCAAATTTTGAACTTTTTGGTTAGCTTTTAGATACTGTCGAAAGACAATTCCCAGAGTACCCACCAGAAATAAGACAATTAACACAGAGCCGATATTTGCCCAGTATGTGAAATTAGCCGATGTTTGGGAGGCCTCAGTGGTGGCATTGACAATAATTTCATACAATTTATCATAACTGGGATCGACTTGAGTTTCATCAAATTCTAATGCCTCTTCAATACGGCTAAATTCTAGTAACTTTAGAAGGCGATCGACGGAGTTTGCATAATTTTCGTAGGCTAATTCAACCCTTTGCATTTGCTCTACGGAGGGCGCTGTTTTTCTTAATATCCCTCGACTCCTTTGGGCTTGCTCTCGCGACTGTTTCAAGTCCTTTTCTAACTCCGAGTCAACCCTTTTTTTTGAGATTGCCCTCCACTCTAAAGCATCCAAGCGATTTGCCACAGCCTGTAAATGATTAAGTTCTCTCTCATGCTCTCGCGCTATATCTGACCAATTATTCAACATAGCAATACTGAAGGCCGATGCAACAACAGATACGATCGCGATCGTGAAGAATAATAAATTATGAGACTGCTTTTGGGGAGACATCGGAAGAAGGGGACTGGGGATTGGGGAGTGG